>JANLIB010000166.1 GCA_024653675.1 Gallionella sp.
GAATTTTTAGAGGTGCCCTATAGATTCGGCACGAATAAAGTATGAAGCCGTTCGTGTTGACCCTTCGACTTCGCTCAGGACTAAAGGCCTTGTCGAAACATGAATGACTAATGGCCTTCGACAGGCTCAGGCCGAACGGAATGTAATTTCTATTCGTGCCGGATCAATAGCCCGGTTTCCTGTCCAGATGCTTGAGCCCCGCCAGCGAAAAATCCGCGATATGCTCTGCTATCGCTTCGATCTCTTTGCGGTCATAGCGCAGCCTGGGATGCAGGCGTTGCAGCACCGGTTGTGAATGCCTGTAGAACAGGCACTGGCCGAAGATGCTGTGCACGCAGCGGCGCAATTCGATTTTGCTGATTTTATCCCCGGCGATCTCGCGCACCAGATCGCCAAGAAATTCATGCAGCGGCGCGATGCCTTCGCGCACGATCTTGTCCAGCGCGGGTGTGGGGTCGGCAAGTTCGCGTGCCATGATCTGGCATTGCGAGGACGGGTTCTTCTCATCCAGCAACATCAGCATGAAATCGCGTATGAACAGGCGCAGACGCATCCTGGGGCATTCGTCGGCATTTACATTGGCCTTTTGCAAAGCGGCAAGGGACGCAAAGTTGAGCGCTTCGGCGAGCAGTCCATCCTTGCTCCCGAAGTGATAATTCACCGCCGCGACATTCGCCCCGGCCCGGCGGCATATCTCCCGCACAGTCGCGCCCTGAAAGCCGTGTTGCGAAAACACCTCGCGGGCCGCAGCCAGCAATCGCGTCCGGGTGTGTTTACTGGCGGTTTTGGTCTGTTCTTCTGTCATCATGTGTTCTGCTGTGTTGTAGGGGCGCGATTTATCGCGCCCTTCTTTTGATGCATGAATGGATCAGGGCTCGATTTATCGCGTCCCTGCTAATTCCCTGCCGAGTCGTTGCTTTCTCCCGCCAGCGCCTTGTAGAGTTGCGTGGCTACGGTAAGCCACGCACGCCGCACCTGCGTCTCCGCTTGCACGGCGGCATAGGCTTCGCGTTGCGCATCCAGCACCTCGAGATGGCTGACGACTCCCGCCTTGAAACGCGCCTCGGCCAGGCGCAATCGCTCGTTCTGCGCGCGGGCATTGGCTGTTTGCGCGTCAAGCTGCCCGGTGAGTTTGCCGCTCGCGCCCAACAGGTCGGCCACCTCGCGGAACGATTGCTGTATCGCTTTTTCATATTCCGCTACGGCGATTACTTTGCGCGCTTCCGCAATATCCACGTTTGCAGAAGTGCGTCCGGCATCGAACAACGGGATGCTGAGCGCGGGCTGAAAACTCCACGCGCCGCTGCCTGCATCGAACAAGCCCGCCAAAGTGCGGCTGGCTGTGCCGGCGCTGCCCACCAGCGTGATGCGCGGAAAGAATGCCGCGCGCGCCGCGCCGATATTGGCATTCGCAGCGATCAGCTTTTGCTCGGCGGCCAGCACGTCGGGACGTTTCAGCAACACTTCGGCCGGCAACCCGGCGATCATACCGGGAGTAATGCCCTGATCGGCAAGAGCGCGCCCGTCAGGCAGGTCTTTCATTTCCGCCATCGGTTTTCCCAGCAACAGGTTGAGCAGGTTTTCTGCCGCCGATCGTTGTCTTTCCAGATTCGCCAGTTCTGCAACAGCCGCCTGGTATGCGCCCTCCGCCTGCAGGTAGTCCATGTCGCTGGACACGCCCGCATCGCGGCGGCGCGACACCAGCTCTCTGGTTTTTGCGCGCGCCTTGAGAGTTGCGGATGCAAATCCGGCGCGTTCGCCCAACTCCAGCAATGACAGGTATGCGTTCGCAACATCCGAGATCAGCGACAAACGAAACGCCTGCTGTGCGGCTTCGGTGGAAAGGTAACTCGCCCTGGCAAAGGCATTCAGGCTGCTGACCCGCCCCCAGAAATCCAGCTCGAATGACACCAGGGTCACAGCCACATCGTAGCGTTGGGATTGCACGGCAGCGCCGGAACTGGATGCACCGGACGGGGTCAGCGAGGCAGTGCGCGACCCCGTCACGTTGAAATTTGGAAAGCGATCGGCAAACTGGATGCCGTATTGCGCGCGCGCTTCAGCGATGCGCGCGGTGGCGATGCGCAGGTCTCGATTGTTCTCCAGCGCAGCGGCGATCAATGCCTGCAAGCGCGGGTCGGGAAAATAATTATGCCAATCGGAAATTCCCAACCGGGTGGTGGTCTTCAGTTTTATACCGTCAGGCCAGGCTGCGGGAACAGGCGCAATGGGGCGCTCGTAGTCCGGCATCAGCGAACAGCCCCCCAAAGAAATCAGGCCCGCCAGAATCGTCATACCGGCGAAGGCCGGTATCCAGAACCCATTAAAAGACCGGTTTCCAGCCTTTGCCGGAATGGCGGAATTTTGATTTCTTGCCCTTGACTTATTCATGGCCAGCCTTGTTCCCGGACTTGCGCGCATGGCCGGGGAAGATGCGGCGCACGACTACATAGAAAACCGGCACAAAGAACACGGCCAATACTGTAGCGGCGATCATGCCGCCCATGACGCCGGTGCCGATGGCGTGTCGCCCGTTCGCGCCCGCGCCGGTGGAAACGGCCAGCGGCAGGACGCCCAGCACAAAAGCGATAGAGGTCATCAGGATCGGGCGCAACCTCAGGCGGCACGCTTCCAGCGTCGCATCGATCAGTTCGTGCCCCTTATCCTGCAAATCGCGGGCAAACTGGATAATCAGAATCGCATTCTTCGCAGCGAGTCCGATGATGACGATCAAGCCGACCTTGAAATAAACATCGTTGGGCAAGCCGCGCAGCATGACAGCGGACAGCGCGCCCAGCAAGCCTATGGGTACCACCAGGATCACGGCGAACGGGATGGACCAGCTCTCATAGAGCGCGGCCAGGCAAAGGAATACAGCCACCACCGAAAGACCAAACAGGAGTGGCGCCTGGATGCCTGAAAGCCGTTCCTCGCTTGATGTTCCGGACCATTCAAAGCCGAATCCCGGCGGTAGTTTGGCCGCCACTTCTTCCATGGCCGCCAATGCCTCGCCGCTGCTGCGGCCGGGCGCGGGACTGCCGGAAATCTTCATCGACGGCAGCCCGTTGTAACGGTCCAGCTTCGGCATGTCCACGATCCAGCGCGGCGCGGCGATCTCGGACAACGGCACCATCCCGCCCTGCGCATTCCGCACCGGCATACGCAATATCTTTTCCGGCGTGGTGCGGTTGCCGGCCTCCGCCTGCATCTGCACCCGCAGGATGCGGCCTTCGCGCACGAAGTCATTGATGTAAGCCACACCGAGCGCCGACTGCAGGGTTTCGTTCAGGTCGGCGATGTCTATGCCCAGTGCGCGCGCTTTCAGCCGGTCAATGTCCAGCAGCAATTGCGGCCCCGGCTCCTGCCCTTCCGGCCGCACACCCGTCAGCGCCGGGTGCTGGCTTGCCATGCCCAGCACGATGTTGCGCGCTTCGAGAAGTTTTTCGCGCCCCAGTCCGGCACGATCCTGCAAGCGGAAATCAAATCCCCCGACCGCCGACAGTTCCGGAATGGGCGGCACATTGATGGCGAAGATCATCGCCTGCTTGATGCGGAACAACATCATGTTGCCGCGCTTCACCAGCGCGGAAGCCGAGTTTTCCGGGAGAGGCCTTTCATCCCATTCTTTCAGGCGGACAAAAGCGATTGCGGCATTCTGTCCGCGGCCAAAGAAGGAAAATCCGAGCACGCCGATGACGTGCGCCACCTCGGGTTGCTTGAGATAGAACTGCTCGACTTCAGTCAGCACTTCCCTGGTGCGCTCCCGCGTGGCGCCCGGCGGCAACTGGATCACGTTGATGAAATAACCCTGATCTTCTTCCGGCAGGAAGCTGGCTGGCAGTTGCACGAACAGCCAGCCCACGGCCCCCAGAAGACCCGCATAGAGCAACGAATAGCGCCCGGTGCGCTTCAGCACGCCGGATACCCCGGACTTGTAGCTTGTTGTTGTTCTGCTGAAGAAACGGTTAAACCAGCCGAGCCAGCCCTTCGCCGGCGCCATTTCATGGCCGGGAGAATTTTGCAACAATGTGGCGCACAACGCCGGTGTCAGGGTCAACGCCATCAGCATCGAAAACAGCACGGTCAGAATCAGGGTGACCGCGAACTGGCGATAGATCGCTCCCACGGCGCCACCGAAGAAAGTCATTGGAATGAATACCGCGCACAGCACCAGGGTAATGGCGATGATGGCGCCGAATATCTGTCCCATGGCTTTGCGGGTTGCATCGCGCGGACCGAGGCCTTCTTCTGTCATGATGCGCTCCACGTTCTCCACCACCACGATGGCGTCATCCACCACGATGCCGACAGCCAGCACCATCGCGAACAGGGTCAGGGTATTGATCGAATAGCCGACGGCATACAAACCCACCAGGCCGCCGACCAGCGCAACCGGCACGACGATGGCCGGAATAAAGGTAGCGCGCAGGTTTCCCAGAAACAGGTAGATCACGAAGAACACCAGCAGCATGGCCTCCGCCAGCGTCTTCACCACTTCACTTATCGAGATTTCGACGAACCTGGAAGTGTCATAGGGCACCAGCCAGTCCACGCCTTTGGGGAAGAATTTCGCCAATTGCGTCATCCTGGCCTTGATCGCCTTGGCGGTTTCCAGCGCGTTGGCCGAAGGCGCCAGCCGGACCGCAATGACCGAGGCGGGTTGACCGTCAATGCGCGCGGAAACGGAATAGTCCTGTGCCCCCAGCTCCACCCGAGCCACGTCCTTGACCCGCAAGGTGGAACCATCCGGATTGGCGCGCACGATGATGTTGGCGAATTCTTCCGGTGTGGACAGCTTGCTTCGGGTAACGATAACTGCATTCAACTCCTGCCCGGGCGGCGCCGGTAATTGCCCGAGTTCGCCGGTGGCAAGTTGTGTATTCTGGGCGCGCACGGCTTTGGTAATATCGCCGGGCGACAAATTATAAGCGTGGAGTTTTTCCGGCTTCAGCCACAGCCGCATCGAATATTCGGTGCCGAACAATATTGCCTCGCCCACGCCCGGCACGCGGCGGATGTTCTCCAGCACGCTGGCTGCGGCATAGCTGCCAAGCGCCACATTGTCGAGGCTCTTGTCCGGCGAAATGAGCGCGACGAACAACAGGTAATTGCGCGCCGACTTCGCCACGGTTACGCCCGAACGGCGCACATCCTCGGGCAGGCGAGGCTCGGCGCGCTTGACGCGGTTCTGGGTCTCGACTGAGGCGACATCCAGGTTGGTGCCCGCCTCGAAAGTCAGCGTAATTGAGCCACGTCCCAACTCGGAGGATGAGTCCATGTAGAGCAAATGCTCGATACCGTTCAATTCCTGTTCGACCAGGGCGACGGCGGTTTCTTCCACCACCTGAGCCGAAGCGCCGGGATAGTTGAGCGTGATCGCCAAAGCGGGTGGCGCCACCGACGGATAAGATGCGACCGGCAGGTTGCGCAGCGCCAGCCCGCCGCTCAGCAGGATAATGAGCGCGATGACCCAGGCAAAGATCGGACGGTCGATGAAAAATTCTGCAAACATGCGGAATCCTTACGGTTTGCTGTTCGCCGCCGGCGGGGTAGCCTCCCCTCTCCCGCTGGCGGGAGAGGGCTCGGCCTGTCCTGAGCTTGTCGAAGGAGGGGTGAGGGGTTTGTCAGTGGCGAGTGGCTTTCCGACAACTACCGTGCCTGGACGCGCTTTCTGCAAACCGTTCACGATGATCTGCTCGCCGCCTTTAAGTCCTTCGGCAATGATGAAATCGCTTCCCGCCATGCTGCCGGTTTTCACCGGCATCGGCGTCGCCTTATTCTCCGCGCCAACCGCCATCACAAACTGTCCTTGCGGACCGGCCTGGACGGCGCGTTGCGGGATCAGTATGGCCTTTTCAGCAACCGCTTCGGGAAAGCGCAGGCGCACGAACATGCCGGGCAGCAATTCACGTTTCGGATTGGGGAATTCGGCGCGCAGCGACACCGAGCCTGTGCCTTGATCTACCGCCATGTCGGTAAAGAATATCCTGCCGGACAGCGGATAGACGCTTCCGTCTTCCTGCAGCAATTCCACCCTGGCGGATCCGGCGCTTTTGAGTTTGCCTGCCTTGACCGCCTGTCTCAGGCGCAGCAGGTCGCTGCCGGATTGCGTGAAGTTGACATAGATGGGATCAAGCTGTTCGATGACAGCCAGCAATGTTGCCTCGCCTTTGCCGACCAATGCGCCTTCCGTCACGAGGGCACGTCCGATGCGTCCGGAGATAGCGGCAGGAACATTGGTGTTCTCCATATCTTCCACTGCACGGGTCGCCACAGACTCTGCCTGTTTCGCTTTGGCTACAGCCAGATCGTAGTCCTGCTGGCTGACCGCATTGATCTCCAGCAGGGATTTGTATCGCTCAACATTCTGGCGTGCTATCTCCAGATCGGCCCTGGCGGATGCGGCAGCCGCCTGGTAATTGCGCGCACCGATCTGGAACAAAGGCGCGCCGGCCTTCACATCACTTCCTTCCTGAAAAAATCTTTTCTCGACCACCCCCTCGACGCGCGCGCGCACCTGCGCCGTGCGATATGCCTGCAATCGCCCCGGCAAATCCTGGGTAAGCGTCGCGCTGCCCGCAACAACGGTTATCACGTCCACTTCCGGCGGCGGCATCGCTGCGCCAGGCCCCGCCCCCGCTGCCGGCTTGTCCTTGCCGCCACAAGCCGCAAGCGAAACGGTTAACAGCATAACGAAGAATAAAGATCTGGCAGAAATGGTCATGATTTTGATACCGTAAAAATGCGCCCTTGAGAAATTTATTTTGCCCGCCCCGCAATAAATTGCCGGGTTATTTCGGCTACTCGTTTGCCGAACAGTTTCGCGGTCTCCAGATCCCCGGGCAATACTTCTTCGGCGCTTGCATCGGACGGGGTCTGCATCATCGCGCCGCTGGACGAGCCCACATAATTAATGTCGTTGCGTTGCGCCGCTTTAGTGTTCGACGGCATCATGCCGGTTCCCACCCAGACCATACTGTGCTGCATGGCCAGAGTAAACAGGTAATGTAATGTAGAAAGCTTGTCGCCATTCATCGTGGCCGAATTGGTAAAACCGGCGGCAATCTTGTCTTTCCATGCCTGGCTGTACCATGGTTTGGATGATGCATCGGCGAACTTCTTGAATTGCCAGCTGACGTTGCCCATGTAGGTAGGAGACCCCATGATGATGGCATCGGCTGAAGCCAGCGTCTCCCAATCCTTGTCGCTGAGGTTGCCTTGCGCATCTATCGCGAGCAATTCCGCCCCCGCCCCTGCTGCCACCGCCTGCGCCTGTTTGGCGGTATGCCCATAACCGCTGTGATACACCACTGTAATCCTGATCATGAGAATCTCCTGAATGTGAGGTTAAAGGCACCTCTATTAATCCAAACTCCGTCGCGATACGGCGTTGCTCAAGAAATTTTAACGCTTACATATCAAACATATGCGGCGCGCTAAAATTTCTTTCGCGCC
>JANLIB010000184.1 GCA_024653675.1 Gallionella sp.
CAGATTTTGCCGGTTTTGCAGGTCAATAGTTGTTCTATTGACCAAAAAAGCGGTGAAATATGGACCGCTCAGGCGGATTTGCAGCCGATTTCCTTTAAGGGCGCCTCTATAAATTCGTCACACCGGCGAAGGCCGGTGTCCAGCCTATTGAAAATACTGGATTCCGGCCTTCGCCGGAATGACGAAATCTGAATTATTAGAGGTGCCCTTAAGTCAGACAGGCTGCTAGCAGCCAGCCAGACAGACTTGTAAGGAATCGGCTGTAACCACATCTATTCGCTGCTTATCCTCACCCTCTTCCGGTCAGCCAATCTTTTGTGTTTTTCATGGGCCATCTGCTTTTCCAAGTTATATCTTATTCCATTTTTAATTTAGAAGTGCTTTTTGCGTAGGGCGGGTTCCACCCGCCATGCAAATGCACTTTTTATCTGGAATTAGAGTCTATCAGACGTATACCGGCCTTCCCCGGTTGTCTGCATGGGCGAGGCGCAGCGCCAACTCATCTGTGAAACGCGCATACCGGCCCCGGTTTACCCGGGCTGGCCGGAGCGGCACGACTGCGAGTACGAGCGGGCGCAGCGTCTCCCTCATATTCATGGCAAGTGCGCCGCGACAAGCGCCGCGAACCGATTCACGCCAGAGTGAAACGGCAATTCATACCAGAGAACGCACGGGGCAAACTCAAACGGCCATATCCGGCATCCGGCGCATGAATTGACACCGGTTTGTAATATCTGCACTTTGTCTGGAATGTCAACTATATGTGGTATACAATCCTGCCCCAAATACTACTAATAGTGGTTTTGGATGATGGAGAGGCAGGGTTCCATATTTACAGTTGATAAATTAACCTGGTTTATCGCATGTTGAATTCCGGCCAGAATATTCGACAGCGGCTTGTTACCGCCAGACTGCCGGCAATGCCGCATATCCTGATCAAGCTGCTTGAGCTTTGCCAGGCTGAAAATGCGGAACTGGAAGATTTCGCGGATTTAATCACCAAGGATCCGGCAGTCACCATGAAGATACTGGGTGCCGCCAACCGTTCTGCGCATCCTGTTCATGGTTACAGGCCGGGATTGCAGCAGTCGTTGCTGGCCTTGGGCATCGATGCTGTCAAGACCCTGCTGATCAGCGAATCCATATCCCAGGTATTCGACGGTTTTACAAATTCCGGCCATTCAGATTTGCGCGGCTTTTGGCGGCATTCATATACAGCTGCGCTGGCGGCGCGAAAGATTGCGGTATTGACGGACTATCCGCATCTGGATGAAGCTTACCTGGCCGGTTTGCTGCATGATGTTGGACGCCTGTCTCTGCTCTCCGCTGCCCCCCAGGAATACTCAACACTGTTGAGCCATGTGGATGATTCCGGTCTTTGTGTGGCCGAGAAGCAGACGTTTGATATTACTCACACCGAGGCTGGCGCGTGGCTGATCGGGCAATTTTCCCTTGACTCTTTTCTCGCAGACGGCGTCCTTTACCATCATCACCCGGTAAAGAAACTTGTGGCGGCCAATCCGCTCATTCGTATCACGATGCTGGCGGATATGGTAGCCAGCCATGGTGCGAACGAGCCGGCATTTGAGGTTGCGCAATTGCTCTTCGGCCTTGACGCGGAAACGCTGCTGAGTATCTGTAATGATACCGGGGAGCGCGTCAGGGAAACGGCGGAGTCCTTGAAAATTGATCTGTCCGGCACTGAGCAGGCCATGGCTGTGCCTTATCCTTCCAAACGTGCCAGCAATGACGGCAATGCCCGTGACCAGCTGGCGCTTGAAGTTCAGCAAGTGATTCTTGCTTCCGAAATCAGACGTTCCTTTTCCGCCTCAAATAATGAACCGGGTGTGATGTCCGCCGTGGCCAGGTCGGCTGAGCAGCAATTCGGTTTCGGGGATGTGCTGTTCTTGATGAGAGATGAGGACGGTCAGAGCCTGCGAGGAGTGGCGCTGGGACCGGCAAGGCAATATTTTTCAGAATTTTCGGTGCCGCTGCGAGATGGCGGCGCGGTATCCGGTTCGGTAGAGCAACGGCAAATCGCTTTTCTTAATGTCGGCTCCGATGCGCTAAACCTGGCAGAAGAGCAACTGTTCCGGCTATTGGGCGCAGAACATCTGGTCTGCCTGCCTTTGCTTATCGGCCAGCATGGATTGGGCGTGATCATTGGTTCGGTTCCTGCATTCCGGCTTGCCGGGCTTCGCGCCCGCTCGGGTTTTCTTCGCGCATTTGCCTCGCATGCAGCAGCGGCCATTGAGGCAGTGCGCGACAAGGCGGCTGAATCCGCGCGCATCGGTGAAAAATTCCGCCAGGCATCGCGCTGGGTTGTCCATGAAGCCAGCAATCCCCTTTCCATCATTAAAAATTATCTGGTTGTGCTCGATGCCAAGGTAGCCAGGAAAGAATCGGTGCAGTCCGAGGTGGCCATTCTCAGCCAGGAGATTGATCGGGTCAGCCAGATTCTGCGCGGGTTGTCAGATGTTCAACTGGAACCATCCAGGGAAATGCTGGGCATCAGGCAGGTGGTCGATGATGTCGTGCGATTCCTCCGGGTAACCGGGTTCGTGCCGCCTTCAATACGTCTTGAGGCGCAGTTTCAGGCGGAAATTGCCGGGTTCAGGGTGGACAGCAATGCGCTCAAACAGATTCTGGTCAACTTGATCAAGAATGCAGTTGAGGCAATTCAGGAAAACGGGGAAGTCGTGGTTGCCATTCCCGGCTACATTAATCGCGATGGCCGCCTGTATTGCGCACTGACCGTTCATGATAACGGGCCGGGCATCGCGCCGCCGGTGCTGGCAAAACTGTTTTCACCGGTGCGCAGCGCCAAGAGCGGGGATCACGCAGGCCTTGGCTTGAGCATCGTCCATAGCCTTGTCCAGAACATGGAAGGGATCATTATGTGCCGCAGCAATGGCGGCGGCACAACATTTGAGTTGTTGCTGCCGATAGATGCCGGAGCGAATATTGAAATTAATGAGGCAGCTGGCAATTCAAAGTCCGCCCAAACGAAGGATGCGGCGAAACCCGGAATTACCGGGGTTCCGTTTGATGATGTTTCGAAGCACCGGAAATATATTGGAGATAGCCATGGAAGAACTTGATCACGCCCCATTATTGTTCGAACTTAATGAGGTTGACACACAAAAACCTCCTGCCATCAACTCTGATTTCCGCATGCTTCTGGTCGATGACGATATCCGGTTGCTCGACAGCCTGCGGGAACTATTGAACGGGATGGGCTACAAGCTAACGACGGCCAGCAGCGGCAAAGAGGCAATTGACCAGCTTACCCACCTGAAGTTTGATTTGATTCTGCTGGATCTCCGGTTGCAGGATGTGACCGGGCATCAGATCATGGATTTTCTCCGGGATCATGGGATAGACGCGCATGTGATTGTGCTGAGCGGAGATACGACTATCGAAGCGGCCATCAGCGCACTGGAGCATGGCGCATTTGGCTATCTGCGCAAGCCATGTGATCCGCGAGAGCTTCTCAAACTGGTGGATAACTCACGGCAAAGAAAGCTTCTCGAAGCGCATAACCAGCAGATTTCATTGCGCCTTGAACGGTCGGAAAGACTCTACCGTTACCTGATCGATAATTCACCGGACATCATTTATACATTGAATGATGAGGGATTTTTCTCTTTCGTTAACAAGCGGGTTGCCACTTTGCTCGGAATTGACCGCGATTGGCTGATAGGCAAGCATTATTCCGAACTGGTGCACGAGGATGATCTTGAACTGGCGGCCAATGTCTTTAATGAACGGCGATGCGGCGATCGCGCCTCACGCAACGTCGAATTGCGCCTGAAGTGCAGGACAAGCGTTGAACAGGAACGTTATTTCAACAACACACTGATCACTATTGTCCTCAATTCGACCGGGGTATACACGCGGGGCAAAGGATATGTAAAACATGAATTTCTTGGCACCTACGGCGTGGCGCGGGATATCACAGATCGCAAGCGTGCTGATGAGATGGTTACTTATCATGCTTACCATGACATTCTGACAGGCCTGCCGAACCGCATTTTGTTCAAGGATCGGCTCAGCCTGGCAATGAGCCAGTGCAGGCGCGACAAAACCGAGCTTGCCGTCATGTTTCTTGACCTGGATCGCTTCAAGCGCATCAACGATACCTTTGGCCACGCCAAGGGTGACGAATTATTGCAGCAAGTGACCGCGCGATTGCAGGAGGCGATACGCGGCGGGGACACGCTGGCACGATTGGGCGGGGACGAGTTCACGCTGGTCCTGCCGAATCTGCGCGGCCGTCAGGATGCAGTGGCGGTGGCCTCCAAGATACTGGATAACCTGCGCGCTCCTTTTGAAATTGACAAGCAACCCATACACATTTCGGCGAGTATCGGTATCGTCGTTTATCCGGGGGATGGCGACTCGATTGAAGAGCTGTTGCGTCATGCAGACATTGCCATGTACCAGGTCAAGACCATGGTCAAGGATGGCTATTATTTTTACGACCGCACGATAGCCGATTCATCGCACCAGAAGATCATTCTCGAACAGAATTTGCGCGACGCGCTCACGCAGGGCGAGCTGGAGATGTATTACCAGCCTCAGGTGGATGCGGACAGCGGGAATCTGGTCGGGGTGGAGGCGCTTATGCGCTGGAATCATCCGGCGCGTGGATTACTGGGCGCCGGAGAATTCATTCCGCTGGCTGAGGAAGTGGGTTTGATGATCCCGATCAGCGACTGGATGCTCGACGCCGTTTGCATTGACCTGAAAAAGTGGGGGGCGCTCTGTGACGGACAGTTCAGGCTTTCGATAAATATTTCCCCGCTGTATATAGATCGCGGCAACTTTCCGGAAAAACTGCATGAGACACTGGTGCGCCATGGAATTTCACCCCATCAGATCGAAGTTGAAATTACCGAGAGCATCTCGATACGCAGTCCCCAGCATGCCATCGTGCAACTCGATCAGTTGTGCCGTTTGGGCGTCAACATAGCCATCGATGATTTTGGCGTCGGTTATTCGTCGCTTTCCTATTTGCACAAGTTCCCGATTCACACCATCAAGATAGACCAGGCATTTGTGCGCGAGATTCAGTCCGAGCAGGGACATTACCCGATCGTGCTGGCGATAATTGCCATCGCCAAGGGGCTAGGGTTGCGCCTGGTGGCAGAGGGAGTGGAAACGGAAACCCAGGCTCGTTACCTGAAACAATCCGGGTGTGCCATGATGCAGGGGTACCTGCATCATCAACCAATGTCGGGCGAGAAGATGTTGCAGCTTTTGCAGGAGCGTGTTGCGATCCCGGCACAGGCGGGATCGCCTGGGGGGGCGGACATATAGCCCGGACCCATAGCCCGGAATTGTGTAAGGCGGTACGGATAGTTATAATCCCGATCAAGCGGTGCAAGCGGCTTCGGTGCTGACGCAGCCAACCCTTAAGGCAATCAGGAGCTCACCTTGAAAGTTGGTTTACCCTCGGGAAGAATATGCGCTACACTAAACCGGAAGTGGTTGTTGCACATGGAGATTGAACCCGCCTTAACCCAAGGCCAGAGAGCCCAGGAGCGCCATGCAAGCTGATTCTTATTCCGTTGAAGTCATCGGCTTTAGTGAAGCCGAAAAGCTGTTGTTATCGAGCGCGTTCGGGCTGTTCTCACGGCGCACGCCCAGGTTTTTCCAGCAGGAAGCGGGCGCCGGGCAGCCAAATGTCTTTCTGGTCGATGCAAATGATGCCGCGGCAGTAGAACGCTACCGTGAGCGAAACGCATCGGGTAATGTTCCGACGATTTTCATCGGCGATTCCAGTTGCGGAACCAATTGGCCGTCGCTGGTACGCCCGATACGATGGCTCAAGCTTCTGCAGGCGCTTGAATTGGCAATGTCCCTGCCGGCAGCCGAAGCCAGGCCCAAGGCTGTTGTCGATTTCGATATTACCAGCCCCTCGCTTGCTGCCACTCCGGCGGCGCAACCTGCCCCTGCGAAAGCGGCCGCCAGCGCGCCGGCAAGCGCCCGTCCCGCCCCCGTGTCCCCCGAGATTTTCGTAGCAAAGACTGTAAAACCAGTGAGCCCGGCGCCCGGCGCAGGACAACCGGCAAAGTCCCAGGCAGAGTCCGTGCTTGTGGTGGATGACAATCTGACAGTGCGTGAATTCATGAAGAGCAAATTGGCCGCATTCAATTTCAACGTTGACTATGCAGAAAGCGGCGAACAGGCGATCGGACTCACCGGCCAGAAATATTATGCCTGCATATTCCTTGACGTTATCATGCCGGGGATCGACGGATATCAGGTGTGCAAACTGATCAAGTCCAAGAGGGCGACCCCGAAAACAACGGTCATCATGCTTACCAGCAAGGATTCTCCGTTCGATAAGATACGTGGTAGCATGTCCGGCTGCGATGCTTATCTCACCAAGCCTGTCGACGAAGAAAAACTGCTGGAAACCATCGTCAAGTTTCTGCCGGACCGTACGTGATTTCCAAGGAGCGAATATGACAGTGCATAAAGTTCTATGTGTTGATGACGCCGCCGCCGACCTCAGCCTGATCCAGAAAGTCGTTTCAAGCGCGAATCTCAATGTCATTTCCGCAACCAATGGCAGGGACGCCATTCAGCGCGCCAAAACCGAGAAACCCGATTTGATATTTCTGGATATCCTGATGCCCGACATGGATGGTTTTGCAGTGATGCGTGAATTGCAGAAAGACCCGGCAACAAAAGACATTCCCGTGGTTTTCATTTCCAGCAAAAGCCAGAAGTCGGACCAGATGTGGGCCAAAATGCAGGGTGGCAAGGGTTTGTTGCCTAAACCGGTCAATCCGGAAGTGGTGCTGGAAGAAATCAAGAAGTACTGATGGCCATCCCGTAAATATACAGCCAGACAAATCAAGGAAAAGGGAAAATACAAATGGCCGTACGCAAAGTACTGTGCGTTGACGATGCAAACGCCGATTTGATCAACCTCGAAAAAATCGTTACGGGTGCTGGCCTGACTGCGCTTACGGCGATGTCCGGGAAGGCTGCGCTTGCGAAGGCAAAGGACGACAAGCCGGACCTGATATTTCTGGACATCAACATGCCGGATATGGACGGCTTTACCGTGATGCGCGAGTTGAAGAGGGATCCGGACATCAAGGATATTCCGGTGGTGCTGATCACCAGTAAAAGCCAGAAAGCCGACAAGATGTGGGCGCAGATGCAAGGCGCCAGGGGGTACGTCACCAAACCCTACACCGCCGATCAGATCCTCGAACAGATTCGCAGCTTCTAAACATGCCGCAGATGGATTCTGCCAAGTCAGTCGATATCGAGGCCCTGAAGGCACAGATCGACGCAGAGATTGCAGCACGGCTCGCAGTCGAAGCCGATTTCGAAAATCATATCCACCGCCGGGGTTTTTCTATCGGCGACCTCAAGTTGCTTGTGAAAATGGATGCCGCCAGCGAAGTGGTCGAAATGCCGAAGCTCTTCCGCCTGCCCGGTGCGCCAGCCGGGGTCAAAGGCCTCGCGAACCGCTATGGCAGGGTAGTCCCGGTGGTGGATCTGCCGTCAATATTCGGTTTTCAGCACGAGCGGGCAGCTGCCGAGTGGCTGCTGGTTTGCGGCCGCGGTGAGGATGCTGTCGGTATCATCATAGACAGCCTGCCGGAACGAAAGAAGTTTACCCAGGATGATGAGGTCAGCCTGTCCCAGGTCGCGCATCCGATCACCGTTTACGCCAGGGCGGCATATCTGGAGTGGCAGGACACCTGGATCGACATTGATACCGAAGCGCTTTTCACCGGGGTCTTGCTGGCTGATTTCAAGCCCGGTTAGATAATGAATTATTCGGAAATGTGCCGCTGGAGTTCCCGCACCCAAAATCTTCCCCGGAGGGAGAGGGGGCGAATGGAACGCTGCGCGCGGCCCGGAACATTGCGCATTATTTACTTTGCACTGCGTCAGACTTCTCAATAAAGGTCTGATCGTTTTTTCAGGAGAACGTAATGTTTGTAACCATACGCGCCAAATTGATTGGTTTGAGTTTCCTCTCATTGTTGTTCATTTTGACGGCAAGCGGCGCCGGTTATTATGGCGGACATGAACTTAAAAACGCCCTTTCCGATACGCGCGGCAACTTTGAGGCGATCAACAGTTATATGCGCGCGGATGCGGCGCACGGCATGGTGCGTGCCGATGTGCTGGAAATTTTGCGCGCGGCCAAAAGCGGAGCTGTGGTTGATTATGAAGATGCGCTAAAGGGGTTGAACGAACACCTGAAAATTCTTACGGCAAATATCACCAATAACGCAGCCTTCGCAGTGCTTTCTGAAAAATCCCGCAAGGCGATTGCCGCCGTCCGCACGGATACGGACAGTTATGCAAAACTGGCGCAAAAGATTGCCCTGATGGCAAAAACAGACGGCAGCGGGGCCGAGGCGCAGTTCAACGCATTCAACGATGCATTCAGGTTGCTGGAGAGTGACCGGGCAGTGGCGAATAATTTGACCGCCTCCGAGATGGATGAGTTGCGCGCTGCTTCCGAGAAAGCCATATGGCGGTCACAGATTGCCGTTACAGCAGTTCTGGCTACGGCGCTTGTCATTTTCTCTTTATTCTTTCTCTATATCTATCACGGTATTGTCAGCCCGCTGAACCAGTTAAAACAGGCGATAAGCAAGGTTGAAAGCGGCGCCTATGACGTGCGCGTGAATCTGCGTTCCAAGGGCGAACTGGGTGCGGTGGCCCGCGCCTTTGACAAGATGCTCGACGATCGTATTGCATCAATCAGCGCAGCCGCCAGTGAAAATGAACGGCTCAATAATTCCGTGATTGGACTGTTCGCTGCAATGGGGGCGCTGGCTGAAAAGGACCTGACGGTGCGTGCGCCGGTGACCGAAGACATCATCGGCACATTGGGGGACGCGATCAACCAGTTGACCGATGTGACATCGACCGTATTGCATGACGTGACCAATGTTGCTGCCGTCGTGGAGAACGCCTCGGAGCGCATGAAGCAGCAATCGGACGTGGTAAACACGATGGCTCAGGAGGAAGATGTCATCGTCGCCAGGCTGATTTCCAACCTGGAAACCGCGATGGCGTCGATCGGTGAAGTGGCCATATTCGCACGGGATTCCAACCGGGCGGCAGCGGAAGCCACCAAATCCACCGAGAGCGCGATGCAGACGGTGCAGGCGACCGTAAGCGGTATGAACGTTATCCGGGAAACGATCTCCGAGATGGAGAAGCGAATCAAGCGGCTTGGCGAGCGTTCCCAGGAAATTTCACAGATCGTCAACCTGATCAACACCATTTCCGAACGCACCCATGTGCTTTCGCTGAATGCCGCCATGCAGGCCGCCATGGCCGGAGAAGCGGGGCGCGGATTTGCGGTGGTGGCGGAAGAAGTACAGCGTCTGGCCGAGAATTCCCGCCAGGCGACCGGGCAGATCGCCAATCTGGTGCAGAACATCCAGGTCGAGACGAACGATACCATCGCGACGGTGAACAAGACCATCGATCAGGTCGTCAAGGAGTCCGAATTGGCGCACAACGCCGGCGAGAGAATGCGCGAGACGCACGAGGCTACGGCCCGGCTGGTGCGGCTGGTTGCGACGATTGCTACCAGTTCTGCCGAACAAACCAAGATCGGGGTTACGTTGCGCGCGGCAGCGGACGAAATTACGCAATTTACGGCGAAAACAGCCGAGCAGCTTGCCGCGCAAAATCAGGGCGCGGCCAGCCTGGTGACGGCTTCGAAAAAATTGATGGAATCGGTATCGGTGTTCAAACTGCCGCCGGCCGCGACGTAGCGTGCGCTATGCGCACGACACACAATCCAAAAAACGTGCGCACAGCGCACGCTACAGGCTGAAGTAAAAGCCCGCGCACGAATAAGTAACCCATCATGCCAACTACCGCGCTCACTCCTTTCTTTACTGAAATGCGCAGAGAGCTTGCGCAAACCGCCTCCGATTTCGAAGGGTGGGTCGGCACGCTGTCGACTGCAGCCGCTGATGATCCGCTGTTGATGGAAGCATTGGGATCTTTTTCCTCGCAGATCGAGCGGATTGGCCAGACGGCGGAATTGATCGGCATGCACGGTTTGAATGCATGGTGCGTATCCTTCAGCGGGGTATTGCCGGATGTTGTCCTGCTCGAAGGAGATGCGCGCCAGAAGGCCTGCAGGCATCTGGCAGCCTGGCCGCAGCTCGTGGATGAATATTTGCAGGAGCCCGCCGAGTTCGCTTCCTCGCTGGCGCTGGTCAAATATCTGTCGAGCCGGTATTTCCCGCAACCGCTCGATGAAAATGCCGGCCTGAACCTCGTCGAATCACTGACCACCCAGCCTGTAGTACCCGAAGATTTGCTGGCGGAACTTGCAAAGGCGGAGGCCCCGGTCAGCGTGAGTGTCGAGGATACTTCGCTTGCGGTGCCTGAAAATGCCGACCGTGATGTTTACAATGCATTCATCGATGAGGCTCCCGGCAAGATAGAGGAATTTTCGGCGCTGACCTCAAGGATCGCCGCGGGCCGCGCCGATATCAATGACCTGCGTAACGCAAAACGCATCGCTCATTCTTTCAAGGGATCGGCCAACATTGTAGGCATACGCGGCATCGCGGCTCTCGGACACCATACCGAGGATGTGCTTGAGTACTTCGAAAAGAATCCGGTAAAGCCGCCCCGTGCGCTGGGGAAGTCCCTGATCGTTGCAAGTGATTGTCTTGCGCAGATGGTTGGTTTTCTGCGCGGCGACGAGAGTGCGCCGGATAATTCATTCGAAGTGCTGAATGAAATCGTTGCCTGGGCCAACAAGGTGAAGTCAGGCGAGATTGCCGGCATGGCAGATGATGCGGAAATCGAGGCGCCTGTTGCTGTGCCTGATGGCGAGAGGATTATTGCGCCCGCCGCGCCGGCAACGGATAGTGGGGCGCAGGCAACTTTGCGCGTTCCGGTCGCAACTGTGGATGAAATATTCAGGCTGGCCGGTGAAATGACATCCAAGATTGCAAGGCTGGAATCACAGGCTGCGAATGTCAATGATCGCACCCAGGCGCTGTTTGCGCACAATCAGCTGGTGCGGCAGCGGGTGCTTGATATGGAAAAGCTGGTGATGCTGCATGGCATGTCGCTTTCTCAGGCAGAATCCAGGGAAGATGAGTCCTTCGATCCGCTGGAACTGGACCGGTACAACGAATTGCACGGGATCACCCGCTCGCTCGTGGAGGTGACCACCGATGCGCGCGAGATGACGGATAACCTCGAATCCAGCGTAACCAACCTGCGCAACGAGGTGGAACAGCAGGCCAACATCAACAAGGAACTCCAGTACCAGGTCATTGCAACGCGTCTTGCACCGGTCAGCGTGCTTAATGCTCGCCTGATACGCAATATCCGGCAGACATGCCAGCAAACCGGCAAACAGGCCGAGCTGGTCATCACCGGCGCAGAAATACAGGTGGATGGAGAAGTGCTCAACAAGCTGGCCGACCCATTGCTTCATTTGTTGCGCAACGCGGTCGATCATGGCATCGAACTTCCCGAGGATCGGGTTGCGGCAGGCAAACCTGCCGAAGGAACCATCAATCTCAACTTTTCGCGGCTGGGATCCGGGATCATCGTCACCATCAAGGACGACGGCAAGGGACTCGATTTCGATCGCATTCGCACCAAGGCGATCGGCCTCAAACTGGTCGATGCCGGTCTGCAGTTGACGCGCCACGAACTTGCCCGCATGGTGCTGTTGCCGGGATTTTCGACACGGGAACAGGTCAGCGAAATATCGGGACGCGGAGTAGGGCTGGATGTGGTTGCCACTCGCCTGCTTGATCTCAAGGGAACGGTCGAGATCGATTCCGAGCCGGGACGCGGTTGTGAGATCGTGTTGCGATTCCAGGCTTCGCTGGTGACCCAGCACACTTTGCTGGTGGAAGCAGGGCAACAGGTTTTTGCCATCCCCATCCACTATATCAGGGAAGCGGTTCCCGGCGGACTGGGGCAGATAAGCAAATTCAGCGCTACCGAATGGCAATTCACCATGCGCGATGAAACTTTCCGGCTGCGCGAGCTGACCCCGCTTACCGGCTATCCGTCATCCCCGCCCGGCAACGAGCGTTTTGCGGCTATGCCGAAGGTGTTGATCCACACCCCGGACGGCATCATGGCTGTTCTGGTGGATCGAATCATCGCGAGCCGCAGTGTAATGGTGAAAACCATGGGGAAATATCTGGCTCGCGTGCACGGTGTATCGGGCGTGACGTTTCTGGGCGACGGCACGATAGTCCCATTGCTCAATGTGCCAGAATTGCTTGCAGCCCCTATTGCGGTTACGGCCGCTGCTGCCGAACTGGCCGCTGCCGCGCGCCGCAAGGCACGCCGTATATTTGTCGTGGACGATTCGCTTTCAGTCCGCAAAGCGCTGATGCAGCTTCTCCAGGACGCAGCCTTTGAAGTCAAGGGCGCGGGCGATGGTATGGAGGCGATACGCGAGATCGAATCATTCAAGCCGCACCTGGTGTGCACCGATCTGGAAATGCCGAACATGAACGGACTGGAGCTCGTTCAGCACCTGCGGCTGGAAGAGTCCACCCGGCACCTGCCGATAATCATGATCACTTCACGCTCTATGGACAAACATCGCGACCAGGCAATGCGTGCCGGTGTCGATGTCTATTTGACCAAACCTTATACCGATGCCGTTCTGCTCCAGCATGTCCACAACATGTTGCAGGCGAGTCCGGTTCGCGTGGAGGTGGCGGCCGGATGAGCCTGTGCCCTTCATTTGAGGGAGTTTTTCAAACCGGCACTTGCCGCACAGTGGCGCTTGCCGCTGATATCAGCCATAATAATCACGTGACAATATCAGGAATGGAACGAATATTTATGGGTTACGGAATATGAAAATCCTCTCACGCACCGCAATCCTTGGAGCGTTGACCAGTGGTGTCCTTCTGGCAGGGCACGCCCTGTATTTCGGCAGCGCCAGCGTTGCCATGGCGGATGGATTGTTATTTCTGCTTCTCGTCGCCTGCTGGACCTATTTGCTCAAACAAGCCAGCGCCGGAGACAGGATAGCCGGCGGGACATCATCGGGCGACAGCCATTTCATCCAGAAAAGCAGCGCCTTCCATGTGCAGCTGGGCAACGAGTTGTCCGATCAGCTCAGTTCTGCGCATACCGAGCTGGGTAACACACAGGCGATACTCGGCGACGCCATTGTCAAATTGGTCAGCAACTTTATAGCGATATCCGACGGCGTCAGGGACCTTTCCGAGCACACCAATAATTTCAGCAAACAGGTGCGCCATCTGATAGACAATGTGCGCGGCACGCTGGCTTCCTCGGAGCGCTTCACCGAAGACCACGCATCGGGCGAAACAACTTCCGCAACAAAATCCAACCAGCATGTCAAGGATATGCTGGCGGACTTTGTCGCTTTTAATGAAAACGTCACCCAGAATGCCATCGAGCTGAACGCCATCAATACAAAAGTCGAGCAGAATGTCCTGGTGGTGATATCCACCCTGCAATTCCAGGACATGAGCTCGCAGTTGATCGAACATGCCAGAATGCGCATGACTGCGCTGCAGGAAATCGCCAACGAGATGGGCAAGGGGGGCGACAGATTGAACCAGCGGGAATATCTGGAGCAGATCGCAGCTTATAACCGGTTGCTGCAAAAGCACGTCATGTCGCAGGACAGGAAAAGAGCCAGCCCGGTCGCCCAGAAGGATTTCGGCACAGGTGATATCGAGCTGTTTTAACCAAATGAATCCGCCAAGGACACAATTGCAATCCGCAGGTAAATAATGCAATCATTACAGGGCACCTCTAAAAATTCGTCACACCGGCGAAGGCCGGTGTCCAGCCTATTGAAAATACTGGATTCCGGCCTTCGCCGGAATGACGAAATCTGAATTT
>JANLIB010000206.1 GCA_024653675.1 Gallionella sp.
ATCAGCCAGTCCACCTCGCTGGTCACCATCGTTGAAACGCTGGGGCAAAAGCAGTTTTCGATTTACCCGAGCCTGGCCTTTGCTGCCACCGCCTTCATCATGGTGCTGCTGGCGGAAAACGCCCGCATCCCGGTGGACAACCCGTCCACCCACCTCGAATTGACGATGATCCACGAGGCGATGATCTTGGAATATTCTGCCCGCTCTCTCGCCCTGGTCGAATGGGCGAGCGCGCTCAAACTGCTGGCCTACATCACGATCGGCTTCGCGCTGTTCGTGCCTTGGGGCATCGCCGAGGCGGGCGACCTGGGCGCGCTGCCATGGGCGCTGGCGGCGCTGTTCCTTAAGCTGCTCGTGGCAGGCGCGGGGCTGGCGCTGATCGAAACGGTCTCGGCCAAGATGCGCATTTTCCGCGTGCCTGAATTCATGGGGACTGCCTTCCTGCTGGGGGTGCTGGGCATGCTTATCCATTTCCTCTTGGGCAGCTGATATGGGTACCTCTAAAAACCCAGATTTCATCCCAACTGCGGCGTTGCGCAAGAAATTTCTTGCTTACATATTATCCATATGCGGCGCTGCAAAATTTCTTGCGCGCCTTGCATTTGGGCGAACTCTGAATTTATAGAGGCACCCATATGTCGAATTTATCCGCTCCGCTGATCAACCTGTTTGCTGCCTTGCTGCTGTTGATCGCCTTCGCGATGCTGTCGCAGCGCCGCATCCTGTCGCTGATCAATCTGTTTGCGCTGCAGGGGCTGGTGCTTTCCGCCAGCACGGCGGTCGTGGCCTATTCCTCGAACCAGCATCACCTTTACTACTCGGCGGCGCTGACGCTGGCGCTGAAAGTGATCATTCTGCCGTGGATACTGCACCGCCTGATACGCAAGCTGAACGTCAAATGGGACATCGAGATGCTGTTCAACATTCCCACGACGATGCTGGTCGGCATTGTGCTGGTGGTGTTCGCCTTTAACCTGGCTGCACCGATTTCGGAGATGTCCGGCACGATTACCAAGGGGACGCTGGGCATCGCGATGGCGTGCGTGCTGCTGGCATTCATGATGATGATCACGCGCAGCAAGGCCGTGCCGCAGGTGATCGGCTTCCTCGCGCTGGAAAACGGGCTGTTCTTCGCCGCCACCAGCGCCACGTACGGCATGCCGATGGTGGTGGAACTCGGCATCGCACTCGACGTGCTGGTCGGCATGATCATTCTGGGCATCTTCTTCTTCCAGATCCGGGAAACTTTCGACAGCCTGGATCTGAAGCACATGGAAAAACTCAAGGAAGACTGACGTGGAAATTTTCTGGATACTGGCGATACCCCTGATCGGCGGCCTGCTGCTGGCGCTGTTCGGCTACCGGAGCTTCGCCCCCGAACTGAACGCCGTCATGAGCTTCGGCACCTTCGTGGCATCGGCGTTCCTTGCCGCGCGGGTCATCACCGACGGCCCGATTACCGCGATGAACGAACAGTTCTTCGTCGATTCCTTCAACGTCTTCCTGGTTGCGCTCACCGCCTTTGTCGCCTTCACCACCGCGCTGTTCTCGCGCCCCTACATGCGCATCGAGGAGCACCACGGCAGACTCACGATCAACTTGCTGCGCCTTTACCACAGCATGTACCAGTTGTTCACCTTCACGATGCTGCTGGTGCTGTTGACCAACAATTTGGGCATCATGTGGGTGGCGATGGAAGCGGCGACGCTGACCACCGTGCTGCTGGTCTCGCTCTACCGCACTCCCGCGAGTCTGGAAGCGGCCTGGAAATATTTCATCCTGTGCGGCGTCGGCCTTGCCCAGGCGTTGTTCGGCACCATCCTGCTGTATTTTGCGGCGGAAAAAGTCCTCGGCGCGGGCGGCACCGCGCTGCTGTGGACGCATCTCGACAGCGTCAAGGACCAGCTCGAACCGACCGTGCTGTCGCTCGCCTTCGTGTTCCTGCTGGTGGGCTACGGCACCAAGGTCGGACTGGCACCGCTGCATAGCTGGCTACCCGATGCCCATGCGGAAGGTCCGACGCCGGTTTCTGCGGTACTTTCCGGACTGCTGCTCAACATTGCGCTGTACGTCGTGGTGCGCTCCAAGGTGCTGGTCGATGGCGCGCTGCATAGCCATTTTGCCGGTGACCTGATGATGGGCTTCGGGTTGCTGAGCGTGGTCATGGCCGCGTTCTTCCTGTCGCGCCAGAAAGACGTCAAGCGCATGTTCGCCTATTCGTCGATCGAGCACATGGGGCTGGTCACCTTCGCCTTCGGCATGGGCGGTCCGGTGGCCACCTTTGCCGGCATGTTGCACATGACGGTGCATTCCCTGACCAAGTCGGCAATCTTCTACGCCGTCGGCCACGCCACGCAGAAGTCCGGCACCCAGGTGATGGAAAACATCCGCGGCCTGATCAAGACCAACCCGACGATAGGCTGGGGCCTGATGATTGGCACGCTGGCCATCCTCGGCATGCCGCCGTTCGGGGTGTTCGCCAGCGAGTTCCTGATCATTACCACCGCGATGCACACTTACCCGTGGACCACACCGTTTTTGCTGGTCGCGCTGGGCGTGGCCTTTGCCGCGATCTTCAGCCGGGTGCAGCACATGGTGTTCGGCGAAACCACCGGCAAACGCCTGCCGCATCCGCCCGCGCTGGTGCCGGTGTTTGTGCATCTGGCGCTGGTGTTGCTGCTCGGGCTGTACATACCGCCTTATCTGGCGAATTGGTATCGCCAGGCGGCGGCGTTGATCGGGTGACAGGATATGAAATTGGAAGAGCTCACTTCAAAATTCAACAAACTGCCCGGCGCGATCCTCGTCTGGCACAGCACGGTAGATGCCGCTCTATTTCGCAGTCTGTGCGAACAGACCGTGCATGACGGTGGCAGGCTGGTGGCGCTATGGGGCAGCGACGAACGGGAACGCGAGGCACGTTATGCACTGCATATCCTGTTGGCTACCGCACCGGGCCTGTTATGCCTGACCATACCGGCGAGCACAGAACGCCCGGCCTATCCGGATATCAGCGACCTGTTTCCCTGCGCCAGCCGGATGCAGCGCGCCGTCGCCGACTTGCTTGGCCTGCATGCCACCGGTGCGGACGACCAGCGCAAATGGCTGCGCCATGCTTCATGGCCGAGTGGCGTGCACCCATTGCGCAAGGATTTTGACGGGAACAACGTATTTCCGGCGGAAACTGACGCCTATCCCTTTGTTGCGGTGAGCGGCGACGGTGTCCATGAGATTCCGGTCGGCCCGGTGCATGCCGGCACCATCGAACCGGGGCATTTCCGTTTTTCCATCATTGGCGATCGCGTGCTGCGCCTGGAGGAACGTCTCGGTTACAAGCACAAGGGTATCGAAAAGCGTTTTGAGGGCATGAGTCTGGAGCAGGGCGCGAAACTCGCCGGGCGGGTGAGCGGCGACAGTACCGTGGCCTACGCCTGGGCTTATGCGATGGCGGCGGAAAGTATCGCCGGAGTCACGCCGCCGGATCAGGCGCTATGGTTGCGCGCGTTGTTTCTGGAGCGGGAACGCATGGCCAATCACCTGGGTGACCTTGGTTATCTGGGCAACGATGTTGCACTGGCGTTCGGTTTTGCGCAATTCTGGATATTGAAGGAGCAACTGCTGCGCAATAACGCCATGTTGTTCGGGCATCGCTACCTGATGGACAGGATCATTCCGGGCGGCGTGGCGATCGGCCTGAAGACGCAAGACAAGCGGGTAATTGAAGATGAATGCAGCATGCTGGAGCGCGAGTTGGCCTTGCTGCGCAGCATTTATGAGGAGCACGCCGGCATGCAGGATCGTTTTATCGGCGCCGGATGCGTCGCGCCACCGCTGGCTGCCCAGCTTGGTTTGTGCGGTTTGCCGGGGCGCGCCAGTTCGCAGTCGTGGGATGCGCGCACGCAATTCCCGTGTGCACCCTACGATAAACTGGATGTGCAGATGGCCACACATCACAATGGCGACGTCGCTGCGCGCGTTATCGTGCGCTTCGATGAGCTGTTCGAATCGCTGCGCCTGCAACGCGGAATTATGGCCAATCTGGTCGGCGGCGATGAATTATCTGTGCCGGTCAAATCGCTTTCCGGCAATACATTGGGCATCGGCCTGGTCGAAGGCTGGCGCGGTGAAGTAATGGTGGCGCTGCATACCGATGCGCTCGGCAACCTTGAGCGCGTCCATCCGCATGACCCCTCGTGGCAAAACTGGCCTGTGCTGGAACATGCGATTATCGGCAACATCGTGCCGGATTTTCCGCTGATCAATAAATCGTTCAATCTGAGCTACGCCGGACAGGACTTGTAACCATGTACCAGATCATCAGACAAATCCTGAAAACCGGCATCAAGACCGAAACGCCGCCGCAAGCCGACGAGGCGCTGCGCGTCGAAACGCAGATGTTGCAGGAAAAAATATTGGGGCATCTGGGGCGCGCGCTGACCATCCGCCATGTTGATGCGGGTTCCTGCAACGGCTGCGAACTGGAGATCCACGCGCTCAACAATGCCTACTACAACATCGAAGGACTGGGCATCAGGTTTGTCGCCAGTCCGCGCCACGCGGATATGCTGCTGGTCACCGGGCCGGTTGCGCGGCACATGGAGGTCGCGCTCAAACGCACCTACGATGCGGTGCCCGAACCCAAGCTGGTGGTCGCCGTTGGCGACTGCGGCTGCGATGGTGGCCTGTTCGGCGAGAGCTACGCCAGTTGCGGCAGGATTTCCAATGTGATCCCGGTGGATGTCGCGGTGCCCGGTTGCCCACCCACACCGACCGCACTCCTGCAGGGTATACTCACGGCCATCACAGGCGGTAGCGTTGCCACTCAACGGTAACTCCAGCGCCATGCAAAATGGCCGGCGCAAGGATGTGGCGGGCAACCTGATTCCTGCCTGGTATATCACCGGAATCAAAGCGCACCACAATGGCAAAATTGTGCTGGATGGGCGATTCGGCACGGCCGTATCGAAGACCTTATCCGGTGTTTCGCTTCATGGGCGGAGCGGCGGGAGATAAAATCGCGCTCTCCTGGCTGGACAATCAGGGCGATACGCGTTCCGGCGAGGTGGAGATAAGTTGGTATTCGCACTGTCCCGGAAATGCGGGAGGCCGGTGTTTTTGCAGTAAATTTTTTTTCAACAGGGAGAGCAATGATGAAAATGATCAAGCAATTGGTAATCGCCATCGGACTGATGTTGCCGATGATTTGTGCGCATGCCGAAGTTGATAAGCGCGCACGCGATTTGGCAGCGTCCTGCGCAGCCTGTCATGGCACCAACGGAAAGAGTGCGGGAGGATTCCCGGTGCTGGCCAGCCTGGACAAGGGATACTTCGTCGCTCAAATGAAAGATTTCAAATCAGGCGCGCGCCCGGCCACGGTGATGCATCAGATGAGCAAGGGTTTCACCGATGAGGAATTCGAGTTGATGGGCGGCTTTTTTGCAGCCCAGAAACGTTGAGCAAAACAGCGCAGTATTCAGACAGACTATTTGAGGAGCATAAAATGTCGCTAGATCGCCGTGATTTTTTGAAGCTGGGTGTGGCAGGTATCGCAGTCGGAGCCTTTCCCGGATTGGCCTTTGCCACAAGTGAAATTATCCCGAAGAAAGGGCAGCGCGTCGTTATTGTAGGAGGCGGCTTCGGTGGCGCCACTGCGGCCAAATACATCCGCATGTGGAGCAACAACAAGATTGATGTGGTGCTGGTCGAACGCAACCCGCAGTTTATTTCCTGCCCGATGAGCAACACGGTGTTGGGCGGTAGCCGAACCATCAATGACCTCACGCGAAGCTACGATACGCTGAAGAAGAAGTATGGCGTGAAGTTGGTGCAGGGTGAGGTGACGGCCATCGACACGCAGAAGCAGACGGTCATGCTGGCGAAGGGGCATCTCGGTTATGACCGGTTGATCATCGCGCCGGGCGTCGATTTCATGTTCGAACAGATCGAAGGCTTGAATGCCGAGGTGACCGAAAAGAGCATTCCTCATGCCTGGAAAGCCGGTGCGCAGACGGTTTTGCTCAGAAAGCAACTGGAGGCCATGCCGGACGGCGGCGTTTGTGCAATCAGTATTCCCAAGGCCCCATATCGTTGCCCTCCGGGGCCGTACGAGCGCGCCTGCCAGGTAGCGTTCTACCTGAAGAATAACAAACCCAAGTCAAAGGTACTGATTCTGGATGCCAATCCGGACATCACTTCGAAGAAGGGATTATTTACGGAGGCCTGGAAAGATTTGTATCCGGGCATGATTGAATATCGCGCCAATGCCATGGTGACCAAGGTGGACGTGGCCGGGAAAGCGGTCAGCACCGAATTCGAGGATGTCAAGGCAGACGTGCTGAATATCATCCCGCCGATGAAAGCGGGTGTCGTAGCCAGCCTGGCGGGTGTGGTCAATGTAGACAACCGTTGGTGCGCGGTGGACTTCATCAGTTACGAGTCCAAGGTGCACAAAAAAGTCCATGTTATCGGTGACTCGGTTTCGGCGGCGTTACCAAAATCGGGTTATATGGCGACTTCGCAGGCCAAAATATGTGCGGCGGCGATCATTGAGCTGATGCAGGGGCAAGCGCCGGATCAGGCTCCGACCATCGCCAATACCTGTTACAGCATGGTGAGCGACAGCGAAGCCATGCATGTGGCTCATATATACCGGTTCAATGCGGAAAAACAGGCCATGATCGCAGCGGAGGGCGGTGGCGTCTCGGCGCAGCGTTCCGAAGTCGAGGGAATGCTGGCTGGTCACTGGCTCGAAAATGTTCTGAACGACGTGCTGATGTAATGGTTTGAGGGGTAGCGGACATGCGCAACATGCCATTTCTTCCTTCCCCCTTCTCGTTTTATTGCTTTCTCCGGCACTGGTGGCGCCGCCACCAGTGCCGGCGCTTTCCTGCACCGGCATGAAGGTGCGGATTGCGCAGGTGCAAATTCAGCAGGGAGTCGGTTTTGACGATGCCGTGGAATTCCTCGAATTGCGGGCGAATCGGCATAACCTCAAATTTATTGGTGTCAGCCCACTCTACAAGGAGATTGAGGCAGTGACCGGCAAACCGGCCAGACGCATGGAAATATTCAGTTTTTGCGATGGGTTGGTGGCGCAGCAGATGATCGGGACGAATCCGCTGATGATTTCCTTCATGCCCTGTCGCATCGCCATGGTGGAAGACGAACAAGGCGCGCGCTGGATCATTTCGATGATGATGTGCCGTGCCATGATCCGCACACTGCCGGTAAAAATACGCAAAAATGCCCAGCGCATCATGGGTGCGATGAAAGACAGCATGCTTGCCGCCAGCAATGGCAATCTCTAAGCGCCTCACAGCCATCATCGCTGACCACATTGCAGGGTACTCAGGATGACGGCTGTTGATTCAGGATAGGGGCTGATTCCTTACCAATTCACGGATAAGGTCATGGTCAATTCCGGGTTCCAATTGCGCGGGTGTTCCGCGTTGCCCGGTTGCCTTGATGACAGTATTCCCATTGATTGCATGTATTCTGGCTTCTGCACCGCAAGCCCGGCAATAGGCATGACCCCCTTCATGTTGATGGCGGCTAATAACGATAGAGGCGCCGCACATCGGGCAATCGTGCAAGGGGATACCCTGCTCGCTGTGGCCGGCGATGCGCGCATCCACGGAAATCTGATCGAGCGGCAACTGTTGCGGGTAACCCGTGCCATCCGGGCGTTCGTGGTGTGCGAATACGGCGGATTGCGCCAGATCGGCCAGCGGGTGATCTATCAGCAAGCGGCCCCCGACATCCGGATGTGTCTTGATGATTTCGTATTCGTCATCGGTCATCTGGTCAGGCTTGTTGAGGATGGCATCCGGTACGGCGATCTTGCCCAGGTCATGCAGAAAACCGCCCAGCGAGACGCGCACCACAGGTGTCCTCCGGTATAGGTGTCGCGCGCCTCCACCATGGAGGCTATGATGAACAGGCTGTTCAGCAGGCGTCCGGTGTGGTTCATGGCTGTTCTTCCCCGGTGGCAAGATCACGCTGTGCCAGCTTTTGGCAACTCTGGCGCAAGAACATCATCTGCTTTTTGCAATTCCGGCACCCGCCGCACATCATCAGGTGAAAGCGCAAGCTCATTTGTTGCAACATGCCAAGCTCCTTGCCCATCCCCTGCGACATCAGCGCCGCCTGTTTACAGTCAAGCATCCCGGCTCTCCGAATTAAACCACCGCTCATCAAGGCGAAGCCGCAATCCAAGCCCTGAACACAAGTTGCATGGCCTGTATCAGCAGGTGCCCGACAATGTGGAAGGTGTTTGCAGTTATTGTGCGGGTGCATTTGACGTAACCGACGCCGCAATCGAATGCAAACTCAAATTATTGAGTGAATATGATGGACACCCCAGTTTCCGGGACTTGCTTGCCACTGGCTATCAGGTCAGTACGTTTCCTGATTAGCCACAAAGTACAGCCGCGCGAATGAGGCGTTCGGGATGCGGCGAAGTAACGGCTGATGCTCGAAGCAGTCGGGGCAGAATGACCGGCAAGTCGAAGCGGCGGTTAAATCTATATTGGATCTCGGCGAGATAGCGATGGGCATATTTGGAGAAATTGAACGCATGGTAGGTTCCGGAGAAAGCAGTCTTCAGATTGCTCAAGAGGGTGTTTGCCGCGCGAAATTTCTCCATCTTCACGCTGGCAGCACCGCCGCCGGTAACGGTGCGATCGTGAGTCGCACCCGATGCCGTAATGGCCTTAAACCATCAGGCAGCACACCAGTTCATGCGCCGACGTGCCAGAGCGTTTGTGAAAGCCGATTCGATTCAGCCGCGCTTTCATACCCATCTGCTTCCACAGACCGGCAAACAGGTTGCCGATGAGGCAACCTCCGCCCCGAAGTAAATTCGCCGTCAATTCTGGTAGTTCTATCGTTTTTGTGCCATGATTCACTGCGGTTTCCCGAGTTGTTTGGGGTGTTTGTAAGACAGCCATTGTTATACTCTTTGCGATACAGTATTCGTTAATTAAATCAATCAATTAAGTGATTTTTTGTGGGGTTTTTGAACTCCGAAACTTTAGGCAGTAAAACTGCAAACGGAAAGGACACCAGGTGGGTACGCGCAGATAGCACAGACCCGCTTCCTCGTCGATGGAGTAGAAGTAGTAGTGCAAGCATTTACCTGGGGTCGTGCGAAGAAAGAAAGGTCTTATGGGAATTTTTAGCTTCTTTCAAATTTCGAGTGGGTAACCGTTCCATTAAGGATGGCGGTTTGGGTCGGGTCAAGGGCAGGCGTAGTCCGGCGAAGAGGACTTCCCCGTCCGGGGGGTTGGGGGTGGGGATAATTGACGTCTGGATAGCCGAAATCGCCGAAAACCTACCCACTCGAAATTTGGAATAGCCAATTTTTATCATGCCAGGGTACATAGGCGGGACACGCCTCCATCGCGGAAAGGATATGCACCAGCCCGGGATGCCCGCCGCGCTGTTCAATCACCCGGGCGACAAGGTCTTCTTTGCGGATATGCGGCTTGTTGACGTGTTCGATAGACACGCCATGCGCTTCGGCGAGTTCATGCGCGCACTTGCGGATGCGCTCGCGCAAAGGGTCGGCAAAGACTTTGGCGTAGTCGAATATCTTGATGTGGCGGGAATTCAGGAAGCTGGTCATGCCACCCGCATAACAGGCGCCTGGCAAAGTGCCCGTGATAATCATTCTGTCGTAGCAGGAAAGCGCACCAGGCAGGTCTGCGTGGTAACGTTCAGTCAGCAGTTTCATGGCCAGTGTCTCATCGGAAGGTGGGCTACGCGGATTTTAACTTTTTTGGTTCCGGACCGTCCGGCTTAGGTTGTTGCTAACACAAGAACAAGATGAGTTGCTCAAGCTCAAGAACCGCCGTTTTTGTTTGCAAAGAAAAATCGTTGAGGCGGGAGGCGAAGATGCGGCCAAGCAGGTATTCGAAAAGTTCTATGCAGAAAAGGCACTTGAGCGACTAAAAAAACGTGTGGTCTATTTTGTTCCCAAGGTTGGCGTAACGCCTTTGTCGGTAGAGGTGAAGGAAATCGGTTACCGCTGGGCCACACGCACCTCGAATGGAAGATTGAGTTTTCATTGGAAATGTATGATGGCATCTCCGAAAGTCATCGACGGCATCGTGGTGCATGAGCTTTGCCATTTGCGCTACCGCGATCATACCGATGCGTTCTGGAATGAAGTGGACAAGGTGTTGCCAGACTATGCAGAAAGAAAGGCATGGCTGCGGGAAAATGGCGCAGCACCCGATATCTGATTCTATGCGTCATGAGCGTGCTTGCCGTTGTTGCGCTTAAGTGAATAGCCGTTTCCAGGATAATTAGCCGTGCCACAACATTTTTCGCCCAGATGAAGATTGCCATTCTCTCCGACATCCATAACAACCTGGAGGCTTTGCAGTCATGCCTTGCGCACGCCGCGGCGCAGGGGGCCGAACAGTTCGTCTTCCTTGGGGATATCGTGGGCTATGGCGCGGATCCGCTGGCTTGTCTCGATATTATCGAGACGCTGGTAAAGCAAGGCGCCGTGGCGGTAAAGGGGAACCATGATGAGGCGGTTCTTTCCGGTTTGTGCGAAAGGATGAATTTTTCCGCGCGCGATGCCATTTACTGGACGCGTGCGCAATTGGGGCAAAAGGAACTCGCCTTCCTGCAAAGCTTGCCGATGTTCGTAAAAAATGGCGATACCTTATACGTCCATGCCAGCGCCGACAGACCGGAGCGCTGGAATTATATAACGGGCGCCAGGGATGCCGGGCGCTGCATCAAGGCAGCGGGGACGGCATTCACTTTCGCCGGTCATGTGCACCACCCGGTTTTGTACTATGTATCGAACCATGAGGCGCCGCGCGCTTTCCAGCCAACGCCGGGCATGCCCATTCCCATTTTTCCGCATCGGCAATGGCTTGCCATCGTGGGATCGGTGGGGCAACCGCGCGACGGCAACAATGCGGCCTCTTACGTTATTCTCGACCGGCAGCAAAGCACGCTGACATTTTTCAGGGTGCCTTACGATTATATATCCGCCGAAAAGAAAATTATGGCTGCGGGATTACCGCACCGGCTGGCGCTGCGCCTGGAAAGCGGGCACTGAATGGAAGCGCTTCCCATTCTGAAAACGGGGGATGAAATCGGCGGATTTCGTATTCTCGAAAAAATTTACGAGGGCGGGATGGCGACGATTTACCGCGTTTCCAAAACGGATATCGAGCTCCCGCTGATCATGAAAATCCCGAAGCTGGCGTTTGGCAGCCATCCCGCCTGTTACGTCGGTTTCGAGGTGGAGCAGATGATCCTGGCCACCCTCTCCGGCCCGCATGTTCCAAAGTTCATCGCAAAAGGTGATATGGATGCGACCCCCTATATTGTCATGGAATATATCGAGGGGCCTGCGCTGCATGACTACATCGGAAAATCCCGGCTGGACATCCCCGGGATCGTGCGCCTGGTATCCGCCCTGGCCGCGGCGGTGCATGACTTGCACCGGCAGAACGTGGTGCATCTGGACATCAAGCCCGCCAACGTCCTGTACCGCCCGACCGGGGAGGCTGTGCTGGTGGACTTCGGGCTGGCTCGCCACGCTTATCTGCCCGATATGGTCGAGGAAGAATTCCACATGCCGGTCGGCACGTCGGCCTATATTTCGCCCGAGCAGGTCGTGGGCCGGCGTTGCGACCCGAGGAGCGACATTTTCGCCATCGGGGTGATCCTGTACCAGTTATCCACCGGACGGCTTCCCTTCGGCGCGCCGACCACCATCCGGGGTTTCCGCAAACGGCTGTATCGCGACCCCGTACCGCCCCGGCGCATAGCACCCGGCCTGCCGGAATGGCTACAGGAAATCACCTTGCATTGCCTGGAAGTGCGGGCTTCGGAGCGCTATGCCACGGCTGCCCAGGTAGCCTGCGACCTGTCCCACCCCGAGCATGTCCCGCTTACCGCACGCGGCGCCCGTCTGGAGCGGGCCGGCTACCTGACCGCCTTCCGCCGCTGGCTGGAGACGTTATGGTTCGAACCGCCGCCGTGCCCGGCGCCATCGGCCCACCTTGCCGTCGCGCCCCATATCCTGGTGGCGCTGGACACCACGCACAGCGACGAAGCACTGTTCCAGGCATTGCGAGACGCGGTGCATCGTATGGTTGCCGCAGAAAAGCGGTGCCGCATTACCTGCGTGACGGTGCTCGAGCCCTCCATTCTGACCGAGGAGGAAAGCAGCCGCGAACTTGCCCGCAGCCTGTACACCCAGCGCCTGGTGGAGTCGCGCCACTGGGCGCAGCCGCTGGAATTGTCCGCCGAGCAGATGCGCTTCCACGTGCTGGAAGCGGGCGACCCGGCGACGGCTCTGCTGGAATATGCGCGAGCCTATCATGTGGATCAGATTGTCATGGGCGCACGGGGCAGTACCGCGCTGCGCCGGATTCTGGGCAGCGTTTCCTCCAAAGTCGCCGCCGAAGCGCCGTGCAGTGTCACGGTGGTGCGGGCGCCGCGGGCGCAGTGACCCGTACCATCAAAAATTGCCATTCGTACCATCAAAAATTGCCATTCGTACCATCAAAAATTGCCATTAAAAATTGATTGACTAATGATGGAATACTGGTGTAAAAGGCAGCTTGTTGATCAGCCGAAACGCCATTTCGGTGCAATGGCCGCAAGCGCCTTGCCGATGGTATGCTGGCTGGTGAGCCGGTCAAGCGCTTCCAATCCGGGAGAGGCTTCGTCTGAAGTGGAAATCAACTACAACCCCTTTTAAAAGGAGTCAGTCCTCATGAACAGCATCAAACGTTTAGCCATTGCTTTTGTCACTCTTGGTTTTTTGGCGGCAACCGGTGCGGCCTATGCGGCCGACGCGCCCGAGACTCCAACTGCTGCACCTGCCGGCATCACACTGGTGGACGCCAAGACGGTTCAGGATCTGCAGGCAAAAGGCGCCACCATCGTCGATACCCGCAAGGCTTCCGAATTTGGCGAGGGCAGCATCAAGGGCGCCATTTCCGTTCCCTATGACCCCGAGAAAAGCGCCAAGGCCACCGACTTCGATTCCAGTATGGACAAATTCGACATGGGCAAGCTCAGCGATAAAAATGCCGTTATCGTGGTGTTCTGCAATTCCGGAACCTGCTGGAAATCCTACAAGTCAGCCGTTGTCCTGTCCAAGAACGGCTACAAGAACGTGAACTGGTACCGCAACGGCTTCCCCGACTGGAAAGCGCGCAATCTGCCCATTGAATAAACCCCTTACCTGAAACCGAGTAAATCGGCCCGCGATAACGGGCCGGGCTCTCATGGCACTCGGTTAAGCCCAAACGCCACTAAAAACGGAGGGCTGAGCACTTCTAAATGGTAAGCTTTTGTTGCGACACGAAAGCCACCCATTACAGGAGGTCAGCCCAAATGAAGAATACCAAAGTTTCACGGATTCGGCAGAACATTGCGATGTTGAAACAGCAGTTTTTACAAAGCGACAACGGTTTATTTGACCAAGCTCTCGGCGAACATGAAATTGGTACTGTCATGCAAGAGCTGGTCGACCCACACCGTGAACGCATCTATCCCCCGTTGGACACATTGCGCCTGTTCGTAGGTCAAGTCCTATCGGCAGACCGTGCCTGCCAAGACGTGGTGGGTCGTCGCTTGTCCGAGCGTGTCGCACAAGGCCAATCCCTGAGCGCACTCAACACCAGCGCCTACTGCGAAGCTCGCCAGCGTTTACCGACCGCCTTACCAGTAGCGCTCAGCACCATTATTGGCGAGCGGCTGGAAGCGATGACACCCGCTGCCTGGCGATGGCAGGGAAGGTGCGTCAAACTGTTTGACGGCACAACGGTCACGATGCCCGATACGCCGAGCAACCAGGAAACCTACCCGCAAAGCCGGGAACAAAAGCCGGGGCTTGGCTTTCCCATCGCCCGCATTGGCGCGCTTATCAGCCTGTCCAGCGGCGCAATGCTGGCCTATCAAGTGGCCGCATGCAAAGGCAAAGGGACGGGAGAGCAAAGCCTGCTGGCAAACTTGCTGGGCCAGCTAAATGAAAGTGACATCCTGCTAGCCGATGCGCTGCTGGCGACCTGGTGGATCATCCACGGCGCAATTGGCCGGGGTGTGGATGTGGTCATGCCCCAGCATGGCGTGCGGATCACCGACTTTACGCGCGGACAGCGGCTGGGTAAAAACGACCATCTGGTGCAATGGCCGCGACCGCCGAAACCGAAAGCGATGAGCGCGGAAGAATACGCGGGCTACCCGGAATTCATCACGATGCGCGAGGTGAAGGTCTATGGGCGCATACTGGTGACGACATTGCTTGATCCGGCGTTTGCGTCGGTGCAAGCAATTGGTGCGCTGTACGCGATGCGCTGGAATATCGAAGTTGATTTCCGCACCATCAAAGCGACGCTGGAGATGGATG
>JANLIB010000234.1 GCA_024653675.1 Gallionella sp.
TCGGCGCTCCCGGTTGAATCGGGCGATCAACCTATTCTGCGTAATTACTATATTGATCTGGCAAGCAGCATAAGTTCCACATCAGTTTGAATCGCACCCAGGCAGCCTAGTCGGATGGCTAGTTGTTCTATCAGGGAGTAGAATAAAGGGCGTCTCTATTAATCCAAACTCCGTCGCAATACGGCGTTGCTCAAGAAATTTTAGCGCTACATATCAAACATATGCGGCACGCTATAATTTCTTTCGCGCCTTGTCTCGCTTAGGATTTTGAATTAAGAAAGGCCCCCTGAACACTTGCGCAGCTTGGTTAATCAGTAAGTCGGTGAAAAACAATCAGGATGGACATTGCAGGTATATTGCCGTTGGATGTTGCGGGCGCGGTCATCGTGCTTTGGCTGTTACTGGGACTGCTGGGGTTGGGCTTGCAGCGCAGCCCGCATCTCATTACCAATGTCATTTTTCCGCTCGGAGCAGCCGCCTCGCTGGCGCTTGCCGCAACCGGTTTGTGGTCACTCGGCGAGGCCGCCAGCACCGCCGTATTACCGCTTGGTCTGCCGGGTCTGCCGCTGCATCTTCGTGTTGATCAACTCTCGGCATTTTTCCTGATTCTGCTGGGCGGCGCATCGTTCGGTGTGTCGCTGTACAGCGCAGGCTATTTCAAATCCATGCAAGGCAGTACGCTCGGATTGTTGTGTCTGGAATATCATCTGTTCCTTGCCAGCATGGCTCTGGTATTGCTGGCTGACGATGCCTATATGTTCATGGTGGCGTGGGAGACGATGGCGTTGTCTTCCTATTTCCTGGTCACCACCGACCACAATGTTCCCGACATCCGCAAGGCCGGCTATTTGTATCTGCTGATCGCGCACGTAGGCGCGATCGCTATTTTGCTCAGCTTTGGCGTGATGCAGGGCGGGCATGGCATCGGCGCTTACACCTTTGCGGCAATGCGCGAGGCGCATCTGTCGATGTTCTGGTCATCGGTGGCATTTTTACTGGCGTTATTCGGCTTTGGCGCAAAAGCGGGTTTGCTGCCGCTGCATGTCTGGCTGCCCGAGGCTCACCCTGCCGCGCCTTCGCCGGTCTCCGCGCTGATGAGCGGCGTGATGTTGAAGACGGCAATCTACGGCATCCTGCGCGTGACCTTCGATCTGCTCGATACGCAGTTATGGTGGTGGGGCGTGCTGGCGCTGGCGCTGGGTTTGATCACGGCGATTTTTGGCGTGATGTTCGCCGCCGTGCAGGGCGACATGAAGCGGCTGCTGGCTTATTCTTCGATCGAAAATATCGGCCTGTTGCTGGTGGGGATAGGTTTGGCCATCATCTTCCACGTCTATGGTAAGGACGCGCTGGCGGCCTTGTCGCTGACTGCGACGCTGTACCATAGCCTGAATCACGCTTTCTTCAAAAGCCTGCTGTTCATCGGCACCGGCTCGATTCTGCACGCTACCGGCGAGCGCAACATGGGGCGCATGGGTGGCCTGATCCGCCATATGCCGTGGGTCGCGGCGCTGATGCTGGTCGGTGTGCTGTCGATATCCGGACTGCCGCCTTTCAACGGATTCGTTTCGGAATGGTTGTTGTTGCAGGCGTTCCTGCTGTCGCCGGGCTTGCCCAACAGCTACATCAATATGCTGATACCGGTAGCTGCTGCGGTGATCGCGCTGGCCGCCGCATTGGCGGCCTATGTGATGGTGAAATTCTACGGGATCATTTTCCTCGGCCAGCCGCGCGGCGAAGCGCCCAGGGAGTCGAATGGGCAGCCGCACGATGCCGGGGTATGGGAGCGCATCGGTTTGGGCTGGCTGGCGCTTGGCTGTGTGGTGCTGGGACTGACACCGGTCTTTGTGGTGCGGCAACTTGATCTGGTGACACATGTATTGATCGGGCGGGGGCTGGGCAATGCGGCGGCCGGCTGGTTGTTTCTTGCCCCGGTCGACATCGAGCGGGCCAGCTACAGCCCGGTGTATTTCCTGTTGGCGGTGTTGGGCGTAATGCTGGTGACCGCATTGGTGGTGCATTATTTCTATCACGGCCGTCTGCGCCGCGGCCCGGCCTGGGACTGCGGTTTCCCGGCGCAGACTTCGCGCATGCAGGATACTGCAGAAGGATTCGGCCAGCCGATCCGGCGAATCTTCGAGCCGTTCTTCCGTATCGAAAGGGAATTGCCAAGCCCGTTCGATACGCATCCCCGCTATCACGGACGCAGCGATGACCGCATCTGGTTTGCGTTGTATCTGCCGATCAAGCGCATCACTGAAAAACTCTCATCCTGGGCTTCGTTGATGCAGCATGGGCGCATCCATCTATATCTGACCTATACCTTCGTTACGTTGATCGTGCTGCTGGCTTTTGTATGATGACCATGGAACAAAGCCTCGGCATCCTGTTTCAACTTTATCAGTCGCTGCTGGTGGTGCTGCTCGCGCCGCTGCTGACCGGTTGGGTGAACCAGTGCCGGGCCTGGTTGCAAAACCGCACCGGTCCCGGCGTGCTGCAACCCTATCGCACGCTGCGCAAGCTGTTCCACAAGGACGCGGTGATGGCCTATAACGCTTCGCCGCTGTTTCGCGCCACACCTTACATTCTGTTCGGTTGTATGTGGCTGGCAGCAGCCATCATTCCCATCATCGCGGTAGATTTGCCATTTTCACCCGTCGCCGATGTGATCGCGCTGGTCGGTGTGTTTGCGCTGGCGCGGGTGTTCATCGCACTCGCTGCGATGGATATCGGCACTGCATTCGGTACGCTCGGTGCGCGGCGCGAGATGCTGGTCTCTTTTCTTGCCGAACCGGCATTGCTGATGGTGCTCTTTACCGCGTCGCTGATCAGTCACTCGACGCAGCTGCCGCGCATCGTGGACGCGCTGGCGCATCACCAGTTCGTGCTGTATCCCAGCCTCGCTTTTGCCGGACTGGCTTTCGTGATCGTGCTGCTGGCCGAGAACGCGCGCATTCCGGTGGACAATCCCGGCACGCATCTGGAGCTGACTATGATCCACGAGGCGATGATTCTGGAGTATTCGGCGCGTCACCTGGCGCTGGTGGAGTGGGCGAGCAGCCTCAAGCTGTTCGCTTATATTTCCATCGGCATCGCGCTGTTTGTGCCCTACGGCATTGCCGAGGTTGGCGCCATGGCCGGGAATTGGGGGAGCGCGCTGCCGCTGGCCGTCATCGCGCTGCTGGTCAAGCTGGTATTGGCCGGCGCCGCCCTGGCTTTGCTGGAAACGCTGCTCGCCAAGATGCGTATTTTCCGCGCGCCGGAGTTTTTGGGCACCGCATTCCTGCTGGCAGTGCTGGGGCTGTTGATTCATTTTTTACTGGGCGCATGATATGCCGATGAGCTACAGCATCCAACTTATCAATCTGCTCGCTTCCACGCTGCTGCTGATCGCGTTTGCGATGTTGTCGCAACGGCGCATCCTGTCCCTTATCAATCTGTTTGCCTGGCAGGGACTGGTGTTGTCGCTCAGCACATTTATCGTGGCTTACTCGACAAATCAGCAGCATTTGTATTACTCCGCCGGATTGACGCTGTTGCTCAAGGTGCTGGTGTTGCCGTGGCTGCTGCATCGCCTGATGCGCAAGCTGAACGTGAGATGGGACGTGGAAACGCTGATCAACATCCCGACCACCATGCTGGTCGGCATCGGGCTGGTGATCTTTTCCTTCAACCTGGCTGCGCCGATCTCACAACTTTCCGAGAGCATCACTCGCGGTTTGATCGGCATCGCGCTTGCCAGCGTGCTGCTGTCAATGCTGATGATGCTGACGCGGCGCAAGGCCGTGCCGCAGGTGGTCGGTTTCCTTGCGATGGAAAACGGGTTGTTCTTTGCCGCGACCAGCGCCACACACGGGATGCCGCTGGTGGTGGAGCTGGGCATCGCGCTGGACGTGCTGATAGCAACTTTCATTTTCGGCATCTTTTTCTTCCAGATACGCGAGACCTTCGACAGTCTCGACATCAGCCACATGGAGCGCCTCAAGGATGATTGATTTACAGCTCCTGGCTCTGTTGCTCACCCCGCTGACGGGCGGCCTGCTGCTGGCCGTATTCGGCTCACGCAGCTGGGCGGCTGAGCTGAATTCGCTGATGAGTTTCTGCACCTTTATCGCGGCTGTGGTGCTGACTGTGCGCGTCATCGATTACGGTCCGCAGGTCGCGTTCAGCGAGCAATTTTTCATCGACCAGTTCAACGTATTCCTGGTCGCCCTGACCGCATTCGTGGCTTTCACCACTTCGCTGTTTTCACGCCCCTATATGCGCATCGAGCAGCATTACGGCAAGCTCACCATACCGATGCTGCGTTTGTACTACAGCATGTACCAGATGTTCACATTGGCCATGTTGGTAGCGCTGACCTCCAATAACATGGGCATCATCTGGGTGGCGATGGAAGCGGCCACGCTGACGACCGTTCTGCTGGTCAGCCTGTATCGTACTCCGGCCAGCATCGAGGCAGCGTGGAAGTATTTCATCCTGTGCGGCGTGGGCATCGCGCTGGCTCTGTTCGGCACGATCCTGTTGTATTTCGCCGCCGAGCGAGTGCTGGGTGAAGGGGGCACCGCTTTGCTGTGGACACATTTGAACCAGGTCAAAGGGGAACTTGAACCTACGGTTCTCAAACTTGCATTCGTGTTTTTGCTGGTCGGGTATGGCACCAAGATCGGCCTGGTGCCGTTGCACAGTTGGTTGCCGGATGCTCACGCGGAAGGTCCCACGCCGGTTTCCGCAGTGCTGTCCGGCCTGCTGCTGAATGTCGCGCTATGTGCGGTGATGCGCAGCAAGGTATTGGTTGACGGCTCCCTTGGCGCTGGCTTGGCGGGGGATGCGCACTTCGCCGGCAATCTGATGATGGGATTCGGGCTGTTGTCGGTGGTGGTCGCCGCATTGTTTCTGTCGCGGCAAAAGGACATCAAGCGCATGTTCGCCTATTCCTCCATCGAACATATGGGGCTCATCACTTTCGCTTTTGGTATGGGCGGTCCGGTAGCTACATTTGCGGCGATGCTGCACATGACCATGCACTCGCTGACCAAGTCGGCGATCTTCTTCGCGGTCGGCCATGCGGTGCAAAAATCCGGCACCCAGCAGATGGAAAACATACGCGGCATGATGCAAGTCAGCCCGACGGTAGGCTGGGGGTTGATGCTGGGTACGCTGGCTATTCTGGGTATGCCGCCGTTCGGCATATTCGCCAGCGAATTCCTGATCATCACCACTGCCATGCACGACTATCCGTGGACGACACCGTTCCTGCTGATCGCACTGGGCATCGCATTCGCCGCCATCTTCGGCAAAGTGCAGCCAATCGTGTTCGGCGAAACCACGGCTCGCCGCCTGCCGCACCAGCCCGCGCTGATCCCGGTGTTCGCGCACTTGTTGCTGGCGCTGATTCTCGGATTGTATATGCCGCCCTATCTGGCTGACTGGTATCGCCAGGCGGCGGCTTTGCTGGGAGGATAAACGATGCCCCTCATTCATCCCAACCTGCACCTGACCAAACTCGCCGGCGCGATTCCCGCATGGTCGGGGGAGATCAAGCCCGGCGATCTGAGGCCGATCTGCAAGAACGTGCAGGACGGCGGAGGCAGGCTGGTGGCATTGTGGGGCAGCGACGCCCGCGGGCAAGGCAAGGGATACTCACTGCATGTGGCGCTCGTCAATGAATCCGGATTGGTGTGTCTCAGCCTGCCGCTGCCCGCCGGGTTGCCCAACTATCCAGACATCAGCCAGATTTTTCCGGTGGCGAACCGGATGCAACGTGCGGCATATGACCTGCTCGGCATTTATGCGCACGAAGGCCATGACCACCGCAAATGGTTGCGCCACGGCGCGTGGCATGGCGGCAGCTTTCCGTTGCGCAAGGATTTTGATGCGGCACAGAGCCGCACCGATGAACCGGACGCTTACCCCTTTGTGCAAGTGGAAGGGCAAGGCGTGCATGAAATTGCGGTCGGCCCGGTACATGCGGGCATTATCGAGCCGGGGCATTTCCGGTTTTCCGTGGTCGGGGAAAATCCGCTGCGCCTTGAGGAACGTCTGGGTTACACCCACAAGGGCATCGAAAAACGCTTCGAAAGCATGAGCCTGCAACAAGGCGCAAAACTTGCCGGACGGGTGAGCGGCGACAGCACGGTCGCTTATGCATGGGCTTATGCGATGGCAGCGGAGAGCATCGCCGCCGTCACGCCGCCGGATCGGGCACTGTGGCTGCGGGCGTTGTTTCTGGAGCGCGAACGCATCGCAAATCACCTGGGCGATCTCGGCTACCTTGGCAACGATGTCGCGCTGACGTTCGGCTTTTCGCAATTCTGGATATTGAAGGAGCAAGTGCTGCGCAACAATGCCGCGCTGTTCGGGCATCGCTACCTGATGGACAGGATTATCCCGGGCGGCGTAACGATGGATCTGGCGGAATCAGGCAAGCGAAAGCTGTTCGAGGAATGTGCCATGCTTGAGCGCGAGGTGCGCGTGCTGCGCAGCATCTATGAAGAACATGCCGGGGTGCAGGATCGCTTCATCGGGGCCGGACGTATCGAGCCCATGCTGGCTGCCCGGCTTGGGCTATGCGGCTTGGCCGGGCGCGCCAGTTCGCAGGCCTGGGATGCGCGCGTGCAGTTTCCCTGCGCTCCCTATGGCAAGCTGGATGTGCGGATGGCGACCTATCGCAACGGCGATGTCGCCGCGCGTGTCATCGTGCGCTTCGACGAGTTGTTCGAATCGCTGCGCCTGCAGCGCGAGATACTGGCCAATCTGGCCGGCGGCGATGATCTGGCGCGCCCCCTGGATCAACTGTCCGCGTATGGCTTTGGTGTGGGCATGGTGGAAGGCTGGCGCGGCGAAGTGCTGGTGGCGATACACACCGGTGCAGAAGGCAACCTCACGCGCGTTCACCCGCATGACCCATCCTGGCAGAACTGGCCGGTGCTGGAACACGCCGTCATAGGCAACATCGTGCCGGATTTTCCGCTCATCAACAAATCGTTTAATCTGAGTTATTCAGGGCAAGACCTGTAGAGGCTCCCATATGGGCGCCTCTATTAATTCAGAATCCTAAGCGAGACAAGGCGCGAAAGAAATTTTAGCGCGCCGCATATGTTTGATATGTAAGCGTTAAAATTTCTTGAGCA
>JANLIB010000068.1 GCA_024653675.1 Gallionella sp.
CGTCTTTTTCCGCCATGCGGCGTTGCGCCACCTTGCCATATGCCCAATATGGCTGCGGTGTCGCGCCTTGCCTGGCGAAAAAATCCATCGGTTTCATTCTGTCAAGCCATTTGCGAGACACTACACTAGTTAACAGGAACAAGAATGGAAAACCTCTGGAACGATACAGAAGCAGGCAAGCACCAAGGCTATCTGGCGGAACGCGTCTATACCTCGCGCCTGCTCGGCGCGAACCCGGACCTGGTGCTGCACGGCGGCGGCAATACCTCGGTCAAGGGCGTTTGGAAGAACATCTTCGGCGAAGACGAGGAGACGCTCTATGTGAAAGGCAGCGGCTCGGACCTTGCGACGATAGAGCTGAAGGATTTCGTGCCGGTGCGCCTCGAGGACATGCTGAAGTTGTCGCGCCTCGAAAGACTGCCGGACACGGAAATGGCGCGCGAGCTCAGGCTGGCGACACTCGATCCGGCTGCGCCCGCGCCGTCGGTCGAGGCCATCCTGCACGCGCTGATCCCGCATCGTTTTGTCGATCACACCCATGCCGATGCGATCGTCACGATCACCAATACTGCAGCGGGTGAAGCGCGCATCCGCGAGATCTACGGCGACGAAGTCATCGTGCTGCCCTACGTGATGCCGGGATTCGACCTCGCCAGATTGTGCGCCGAAGCCTTTCCCGCGCAGGCCACGCCGCGCACCATCGGCATGGTGCTGATGAATCACGGCATCTTCAGTTTCGGCGACAGCGCGAAGCAGTCCTATGACCGGATGATCGAGCTGGTAGGCCGCGCCGGGGATTATTTGAACAGGAATGCGCAAATTGCGCCCGCAACGAACATCGAAGCGAGCGCCGACTGGGTGGCGTTGGCTGCGTTGAGGAAGAAGGTTTCCGCTGCCGCAGGGTTCCCGATGCTGTTACGCACCTGCGCAAGTGGCGCCGCGCTGGCATTCGCGCGCCATCCGGAGGCTGCAAGCATTTCGCAACGCGGACCGGCCACGCCGGATCACGTCATCCGGACCAAGCGCGTGCCGATGTTCGGGCGGGAAGTCGACGCCTATGCGCGGGCGTATGTGCAATATTTTGAAAGGAACTCGAAGCCGGCCCGGCAGCCGCTGACGATGCTCGATCCGGCGCCGCGCGTGATCGTCGATACCGAGTTCGGGCTGGTCACGGCAGGACGGTCGGCGCGCGAGACCAGGATCGCCGAGGACATCTATAGCCACACGATGGACATCATCCTGCGCGGCGAAGCGCTGGGCGGCTATCAGGCATTGGGCGAGGCGGATCTGTTCAACATGGAATACTGGGACCTCGAACAGGCCAAGCTGAAAAAAGCCGGCGCCCCGAAAGCGTTCGCCGGCGAGGTCGCGCTGGTGACCGGCGCGGCATCGGGCATCGGCAAGGCCTGCGTGCAATCATTCCTGAACCGCGGTGCTGCGGTGGTTGCAGTGGACATCAGTGCGGATGTAGAGTCTTTATACGGCATGCGCGAAGACTATCTCGGCATCATTGCAGACCTGACCTCGCCGGAGGCGATCAGAGGGATGCTGGAACAAACCCTGCGCCATTTCGGCGGCCTGGACATGCTGGTGTTGAACGCCGGGGTCTTCCCGGGCGGCAAGAAGATAGACGCGCTTTCCGATGAAGAGTGGCACAGGGTGATGGCAGTCAATCTGGATTCCAATTTGACGCTTTTGCGCGAAACGCACCCGTTGCTGAAAGCGGCGCCGAAATACGGCCGGGTGGTGGTGATAGGCTCGAAGAACGTCCCGGCGCCGGGCCCCGGTGCGGCAGCCTATTCCGCATCAAAGGCGGCGCTGACGCAGCTTGCCCGCGTCGCCGCATTGGAGTGGGGTGCGGACGCGATCAGGATCAACCTGGTTCACCCGAATGCGGTGTTCGACACCGGCATCTGGACGCCGGAAGTGCTGGCGCAACGCGCCGCCCATTACGGCATGACCGTGGACGAGTACAAGCGCAACAACGTGCTGCGCGAGGAAGTGACCAGCAAGGACGTGGCGGAACTGACCGCGGAAATGTGCGGCGAGCTGTTCGCCAAGATCACCGGCGCGCAGATCCCGATCGATGGCGGTAACGACCGGGTGATTTGAGCGTTAAACCCAAATCATCCATTAGCCTGTAGGAGCTCGATTTATCGAGCGATTGTTGACAGTGATCGCGCAATGAATTGCGCTCGACCCCTATCAAGGGTTCATGGTACTAACGAATTATCCGGGTTAAAAAGTCCTCGTTATGCGGCCAGCCGCGTTTTCCATTTGCCCTTGGTTTCTTCGGCGATGATTTGATCGCGGCCTTGTTGGTCTATTTCATTGATGCGTTTGATCGTGGCTTGGATCGGCGCATTGCCGTTTTCGTGTTCGACGTAAATCAGGCGCAGCAGTCTGTCTGCCGTTTTGGGCAGGCGGCCTATCTTTTCCCACTTTGCGACAGCCTGATCGGTAACGCCCAGCAGTTCGCCGAGGCCGCGCTGGGACATGCCCATTTCCTTGCGCAGGAAGCGCACTTCCGCCCCGGTGAGGTGTGACTTGCTTGCCAAGGCTTGGGAGATGGCGCGGTTCAGGCCGTCCACATCGTGGATGGAAACGCCTTTGCCGTATTTCGTTTTTCGGACGGTGTAGCCGTTTGCCAGCCAGATATTGCGCAGGCCGCTTTCGGTGTAGTGGTAGGCATCTTTCATTTGTTCTTTCCCCGTTCAATCCATGACAGTCACAACCACGGCGAAGTCGCCGTCTTCCTGTTTTTCGATGGCAACCGCGACCTTGACCATGTCGCCCGCATACTGGTGTTCCAGTGTCGCTTTCCAGTCGCCCTGGATGGTGAGGTGTGCAGGTTCGCAGATTCGACCCTTGCGCAGACATTCCAGCACTTGCCGCAGATTGACCCGGCGCTGCGCCATGCGTTGTTTGGCGTGTGGTGTCAGGTACACGCGATGGCTATCCTTGGCGATGGCGCGCAGCCGTTTCAGGAAACTGGCATCGGAAAGCGGAAGTGGCCTTACAGTCCCCATGTCTACTGGCTGTTACCTATACAGTTTATAGGTTGAGACGGGAAAGTCAATCCCCGGCGAAAACTTCTTCCGGATCGCGATGCGCAGGATATTTATTGTGGTCATGTTGGTGCAGGTGGCTGCTTATGCGCGCAATGCTACCACTGCTTGCCAGCTAAGCGGTAGGCCAGCCGCCAGTATTTTGAATCTTTCGGATCCGGTCAGTTTCACAGGCTTGTCGGTAGCCTTTGTCTTTTTTACCGCGGGGTCAGTCAGTGCCATTTGTTGCATCCGATGTTGGTATCATGTGATACCAACATGCCACTTACCAACAAAAATACCAACACCTGTTGGTATTTTGCGACGAATGGCGGTGGACTGTATCGGACAACAAGAACCCGCAATGTGTGTGTTCATGCGGGTTTAATAGACGGTACTGGATGGGATAAAACAAAAATCTGGTGTCCTCGACAGGAATCGAACCTGTAATTGACCCTTAGGAGGGGCCGGTTATATCCATTTAACTACGGGGACAGCGTAAGCTACGTACGCAGCATGCGCATTTTAGCTCAAACATTACCCAATCAACATGGCCAGACATAAATTACCCGCTACCGTGGTCGCGATCGGCCTGGTCAGCTTCCTGAACGATCTGGCTTCGGAGATGGTGACGCCGTTCATTCCGATACTCATCGCCACGGTGCTGGGTGCGGGGCCGGTGATACTGGGGCTGGTGGAGGGCGTGGCGGATGCGGCGGCGAGTTTCCTCAAGCTGTGGGCGGGGCGTTATTCCGACAGCGGGCACGGACGGCGCAAGCAATTGATGGTATGGGGCTATGGCCTTTCGAATCTGGCGCGTCCGCTGCTGGGCATCGTGTCGAGCTGGGGCGCGCTGTTGCTGCTGCGCAGCATGGATCGCGCCGGCAAGGGGCTGCGCAATGCGCCGCGCGACGCGCTGCTGGCGGATAGCACACATTCCTCGATCCATGGTTATGCCTACGGTTTTCATCGTGCGATGGATAACGCCGGTGCGCTGGGTGGCACGCTGCTGGCCGTTGCCGCGCTGAGCTGGCTGCACTGGCCGGTTGCTGATGTGATCCTGTGGTCGGTAGTGCCGGGCGTGCTGGTGCTGCTGGTGCTGATCTTCGGTGTGCGCGAACCGCCGCGCCTGGAAGTCGAAATCGAAAGCTTGCGTGCGCCGCGATCTGCAATCACCTCGCCATGGGCATTGCTGTCGCCCACGATGCGCCGCTATCTGTGGGTGCTGGTGCTGTTCACCTTTGCGCGCGCGTCGGAAACGTTTATCCTGCTGCGCGGCAACGAACTGGGCATGAGTCTGGTGCAGGTGTTGCTGCTGTGGGCGACGCTCAATGTCAGCAAATCCGCCACATCGCTGCTGGGCGGACGCTTGGCGGACGCGTTCGGGATGCAGCGGCTGACGATCATCAGCTGGTCGGGATACGCAGCGAGTTTTTTCATGCTCGGCCTGGTCGAACACGGCGATGCATTGTGGATCGCCACCGTGTTGTACGGTCTGCTGATCGGCCTGGGCGAAGGCTCGGAGCGGGCGTTGATCAGCCTGTATGCCGATGAGCGCGAGCGCGGCACGGCGTTCGGCTGGTATCATCTCGCCGTCGGTCTGAGCGCGATCCCCGCAGGTGTGCTGTTCGGCGCGGTGTGGCATTACTGGAATGCCGGCGCCGCTTTTTTGTTTGCCGGCGGGCTGGCGCTGCTGTGCGCGCTGTTGCTGCGCTTGTGGAGTTTCCGGCAACTGCCGGTTTGAGAAAAACATGAGATGCGCGGCAATCTTATTTGAGCGTGGAAACCTCGCGGCATTCGAAAGAGGTTATCGAGAATCTGCAAAAACTGACAACAGGGAACGAGCAATAATGTGGCACAAGGTGAATTTGTTCATGGCATGGTTCTTCATTCCGCAGACTCTGGCGATGGGCTGGGTGGCCGCAGCCGGGCGTGTTGTGCTGGAGTTGCTCGGCGCCACCACGCACGAGGGTGATATTCCGGGCCGTATCGTGGGCGCATTGCTGCTGTTTGGCGCAGTGTATCTGGTGCAGTATCTGCGCGGCTCCCTGCCGCCCGAGGGCAAACCGGGGGGGAATGGTTTCCGGTTCGGCCAGCGTCTGGTGCTGGCGGGAAATCTGCTGTCCGGCCTGTTCATCGTTTTTCAACTCAGCTATCCCCTGATCGAGAGCCGGGATGTGTGGCGGGTGCTGGACGGTTTTACCAACGCGTTCGGCTACTGGGCCATGGCTTTCTGGGTGGCGGGCTTCTCATTCCTCTATCAATCTTCGCTGCCTGAAAAGTAATCACCCACCATGCCATTCATCACTTTAGACAAGGCCTGCCTTGCGTTCGGGCATGTCGCCTTGCTGGACCATGCGGATTTTCAACTCGACGAGGGCGA
>JANLIB010000282.1 GCA_024653675.1 Gallionella sp.
CACCGCAGCCATATTGGGCATATGGCAAGGTGGCGCAACGCCGCATGGCGGAAAAAGACGCGGTTTCATGTCGAGGTATTTGCGAGACACTACACTAGCTATCCACAAAAGGATTGTCCACGAAAGACACGAAAATCACGAAATAAAACCCAACACAAACCTTCTTTAATTTCCATAAAACACATGCGCCTATCACCAGTTTTGCCGTTTTCTTTTTCGTGATTTTCGTGTCTTTCGTGGACCATGCTTTCCCCTTATTTCAAAACCCGCATCGCCCCCGCATCCGCCGCCACGACGCCGCGCTCGGTGATCAATCCGGTCACCAGTAAACGTAGTAAACGTAGCGTGCGCTGTGCGCACGATCAACCTAAAGGCCGTGCGCACAGCGCACGCTACGCTGGTTTATATCGCCAGCGCGCGCATCCCCTCCGCATCCGCCGCCACGACGCCACGCTCGGTGATCAAGCCGGTCACCAGCCTTGCCGGGGTCACATCGAAGCTGTAGTTGGCCGCGCGCGAATTTACCGGAGTAAGCAGCACGCTGCGCACCTGCCCGTCTTCGCACCATCCGGAGATGTGCGTCACCTCCTCCGGAGTGCGTTCCTCGATCGGGATATCCTTCACGCCGTCCTGCAGCGTCCAGTCTATCGTCGGCGTCGGCAAGGCCACATAGAACGGCACGCCGTTGTCGTGCGCGGCCAATGCTTTCAGATAAGTGCCGATCTTGTTGCACACGTCGCCGCGCGCGGTGACGCGGTCGGTGCCGACGATTGCCATGTCCACCATGCCATGCTGCATCAGGTGCCCGCCGGTATTGTCCGCGATCACGGTATGCGGCACGCCGTGCTGGCCGAGCTCCCACGCGGTCAGGCTGGCGCCCTGGTTGCGCGGGCGGGTCTCGTCCACCCACACATGCAGCGGGATGCCCGCGTCGAACGCGGTATAGACCGGCGCCAGCGCCGTGCCCCAATCCACCGTCGCCAGCCAGCCGGCGTTGCAGTGGGTCAATATGTTGACTGTGGAGTTTTTACGTTGCCCGTCTTTGTTTTGATAGCTAGCGCGTATGATTTCGCTGCCATGCTTACCGATGGCCGCATTGATCGCCACGTCCTCGTCGGCAATACGCGCCGCCTCTTTCCACGCCGCGGCGGCGCGCTCGCGTTCAGGCAGCGGAGTGAGCAGCGCGCGCATCTTCTCCACGCCCCAGCGCAAATTCACCGCTGTCGGGCGCGAAGCCAGCAACACGCTGCAAGCCTCCGCCAGCGCGGCATCCGAAGCATTGCCCCGCATCGCCAGCGCCACGCCATAAGCCGCCGTCACGCCGATCAGCGGCGCGCCGCGCACCTGCATGTCGCGTATCGCGCGCTCGGTGTCGCGCATGTTTTCCAGGCGCAGCGTGGCAAAGATGTGCGGAAGTTTGGTCTGGTCGATGATCTCCACCGCCTGGTTGCCGGCGGTGGGCCAGATGGTGCGATAGGGGGTGCCGTTAATTTTCATAAAATTTCTTCATTGGTAGGTTGGGTTGAGCGTAGCGATACCCAACAAAAAAACGATGGGTATCGCGTTGCTCAACCCATCCTACGCTCGCTTCGTGGAACCTGATAAAAATCGTAGCGAGCGGTTCGAGCTTCGTAGGTCGGGTTAGCGCAGCGTAACCCGACATTCTTTCGCGCACCCATTTCATCGTCGGGTTACGGCCTGCGGCCTAACCCGACCTACGATTAATCTCCCTCGAACTCGCACAGCGCAAACACCTTGTGTCCCAGTTTCTCCAGACGCGCGCGCCCGCCGATATCCGGCAGGTCGATCACGAAGCAGCACTCGACCACGATGCCGCCCATGTCCTGTATCAGCTTGGCGGCCGCTTCCGCTGTGCCGCCGGTGGCGATCAGGTCGTCCACCAGCAATATCCGGTCACCCTTCCTGATCGCATCCACATGGATCTCGATGCGGTCAGTGCCATATTCCAGTTCATAGTCGCACCCCACCGTTTCGGCCGGCAGCTTGCCCTTTTTTCGTATCGGCACAAAGCCGAGCCCGAGTTGATAGGCTACCGGCGTGCCGACGATAAAACCGCGCGATTCGATGCCGGCCACCTTGTCGATCTTCACGTCCTTGTAGCGGCTGGCGATCTCCTGGATGGTGGAGCGCAGACCGATCGGGTCTTTCAGCAGCGTGGTGATGTCGCGGAACATGATGTTCGGCTTGGGGTAATTGGGGACGGTGCGAATACGGGATTTGATGGACATGTACACTCCTTTGGTAAGTGGTGAGTGGTGAGTGGTGAGTGGTGAGTGGGGAGTGGGGAAGAGCGGCGGTTTTCCCACTTCCTACTCACTACTTTCCACTTTCTAGTTCTTAAGTACCCGCCCGGCCACGGCGGACAGCTTTTCGATCATCGCGGCATCGCGCGCTTCCGGCGCGGTGATGATGGCGTATTGCAATACGCTGCGGCAGCCGCACTCGCAGGCCTTTGCATCGCCATGCACGCGCGGCGCGACATTCTTCACCAGCGCGCGCGCCTTGCCGGCGTTCTCCACCAGCACCTTGACGATAGCCTCGACCGTGACATCGTCGTGGTTGGGATGCCAGCAGTCATAGTCGGTCACCATCGCGACGGTGGCATAGCAGATCTCTGCCTCGCGCGCGAGCTTGGCTTCGGGCATGTTGGTCATGCCGATCACATCGCACTGCCACGACCGGTACAGCTCGGATTCCGCGAGGCTGGAGAACTGCGGCCCTTCCATCACCAGATAAGTGCCGCCGCGCAACACCGGGATACCGATCTGCTGGGCCGCCGCAAGCAAGTGGTCGCCGAGGCGATGGCACACCGGATGCGCCATCGAGACATGCGCGACCAGGCCGCTGCCGAAAAAACTTTTTTCGCGCGCGAAAGTGCGGTCGATGAACTGGTCGACGATTACGAATGTTCCCGGCGCAAGGTGCTCGCGCAAAGAACCCACCGCGCTCACCGAGACGATGTCGGTCACGCCGAGACGCTTGAGCGCGTCGATGTTGGCGCGGAAGTTGATCCCGGAAGGCGGGATGCGGTGGCCCCGCCCGTGTCGAGGCAAAAAGGCGATGTGCTGCTCTTCCAGTTCGCCGATCAGGACTTCGTCCGACGGTTCGCCGAATGAGGATTCCGCCTTCACCCAGCGGATGTTTTCCAATCCTTCTATGTTGTATACGCCGCTGCCGCCGATAATGCCTAGCATTTCCTCTCCCTCAGTCTGTTGCCATGGTCATATAGATGAAGCTCTGCAAAGCCATGCGCACGTTCCCTTCCGGCTGGATAAACTCCAGGCCGTATGTCACGACATCCACGCCGCCATGTTGCTCAGTCAATGTTTCATTGTATAAATTGCGTATCACCGCCGATATTGAGAAGATATGCTCTTCATCATCAATCGGCATCCGGCAAGCGACGCTGACCTCATCGCCGATCTTGCCAAAATGCCTTTTGGCATGAACACGCGCGCCGGAGGTGCTGATGTCGACCACGATCATCGGAATTTTAACGCTGGCGGAAGCGGGATCTTTCTCCTCGATCCAGCCTGCCAGATTCGGTTTGATACGCGGCGCGCCGCGCAGGGTCGCGCACTCTATCCGGTTTGGAAATGAAAGGTGCAATACGGGATAGGGAATGTGGCTGACAGCCAATACATCGGCAATGAATTCATATGTCGTCCTGCCGGAAAATCCGCGCACCAGAAAACTATGTCCGTCTTTCACGGGAAGCAATGTTGTATCCTGCCTGGGGTGAGAAACGATGATGCCTGCCTTGTTCAGGAAACCGATCAGCTTGGCGCCATAACGATGATCCGACGCCGGGGAATCCAGCAACTGAAGCGCATCGCCTATGCCCAGATTGAGCGTCAATAAATCGGAAATTGTTTCCTTGTGCAATACATGATCCGCAGACTCTGCTGATGGTTCCCCGTTGATGCCCCGCTGCGCTTCATCATTCATATCAACTCCCATTTTTGTAATTTACCGTCACGCGCCGGCTTAGCGCGCACATCAATTCATAGCTGATGGTTCCCGCCGCATGTGCCACTTCCTCGATCGGCATGCCCTCGCCCCATAACACCACGCTGCTGCCGGCGCCGGCTTGCGGCAGAGCGCTCAAGTCCACATACAGCATGTCCATCGAGACGCGCCCGACCGTACCCGTCCGTTGACCTTCCACCAGTAACGGTGTGCCGTTCGGAGCATGGCGGGGATAGCCGTCTGCATAGCCGCAGGCGACGATGCCGATGCGCATCGCATGTCCGGCGCGGAACATCGCGCCATAGCCGACCTCATCGCCGGCGCGCAACTCCTGCGTGGCGATGATGCGGCTGGTCAGGGTCATCGCCGGTTTCAGCCCGAGTTGTTGCGCGCTGACGTCAGCGAACGGCGATGCGCCATACAGCATGATGCCGGGGCGCACCCAGTCGCCATGTGTTTCCGGGTAGCGCAGCAACGCGGCGGAATTCGCCAGCGAGCGCGCCACGCGATGGGGCGCGGCAATATCGTTGAATAAGGCGAGCGGTCCGGCCACCCCGCGCGCTTCGTCGGCATTGGCAAAATGCGTCATCAGCGTGATGTCGCGAACGGCGCGGTGACGGCGCAATTGTTCGATGGTCTGCGCCACTTGCCGCGGCGCAATACCAAGACGGTTCATGCCGCTGTTCACCTTGAGCCATACATCGAGTGCTCCTTTTCCCCGTGGCGAGCTTCCCGGCGCCCGGTTTCCCGGATAGGCATCCAGCAAGGCGATCTGCCCCGCGCTGTGAATCACGCTGGTCAAATCATATTCGGCGATGACGGGCAGGTCTTCCGCGCTGAAAAAGCCCTCCAGCAGCAGGATGGTCTGGCGAAAACCCGCCTCGCGCAACTGTACCGCGTCCCGGATATCCAGCAGCGCGAAACCGTCTGTCGCAGCCAGCGCTTCAGCCGCGCGCAGCAACCCATGCCCGTAGCCGTCCGCCTTGATGACGGACATGATGCGTGAGGATGTGGCCCTGCGCGCCACCTGAAGATTATTCTCCAGCGCGCCGGAATCAATACGGGCTTGTATAGGGCGTGGCATTACGTTCAACCCAAATAATCCATTAGAAATTTCAACCCAAAAAATCCATTAGGCCGTCATTGATGAAACAACTAGCCATTCGACTAAGCCCGCAAGCGGTCAAGTCGCTGGTTATCCGGCGCAGGCCGGAATCC
>JANLIB010000283.1 GCA_024653675.1 Gallionella sp.
GAAATTTTAACGCTTACATATCAAACATATGCGGCGCGCTAAAATTTCTTTCGCGCCTTGTCTCGCTTAGGATTTTGAATTAATAGAGGCGCCCTAAAGTGTGAAGGATAAAGGATAAAGAGTGAAGGGTGAAGGGTGAAAAGAAGATACGGTTCTATGTTGCACGTCCCACAGGTTAATCTACACGTTTCAGGGTTCTATGCTTTGGACTTTTTGCCCATCACATATATCAGATATTCAAAGAACACCTGGCACCAGTCCTGGTCATTTTCCTTGAGCGAGTGGAGCAGCTTCTGAACTTCCGCCACAGGCCAATTGGGATTGTAGGAAACCAGCATCTTTTCCGGGTATGTCTTGAGCGCCGTGTTGAGGCGGCTGGCCATTTTACTGATCCCGTCGAGCATGAGCGCAGTATCCTTGTCGGAATCAATCTCCGCAGTCAGGTCCCCATACATCTTGGGATGCTGTTTGGTGTATTCGACAAACTTGGTAAGGATATAAAAGAATTCACCTTTGCTATCCTTGCTCACCGCATCGCCTATCATGAACGGCATCGCCGACAATTCCAGCCAGTAATAGCCCAGCTTGGGGTTGCGCAGCTTGGACACGCCTATGTATCCATTGCGCGCCCTGGCTCGCTGAATGCAATCTTCAAGCAGCAATTTTTCCGAGCCGCGTGTGGCGATATCCTTGCCAGCCAGAACTTCCGGCTTGACCAGAAAGAAATCCGGAAAGTCGTCGTAAAGTTTCCCCGAGTGACTGTGCTCACGATAATAGGCATTGAAAAGCTTCAATACCAGACCGGCGTTTTTTTCCACATCGTAATAGCTTTGATTGGCGGCAGATCCAGCTTTACCGTCCGTCATAACAACCCTCCCCCACACTCTGTTGGCTTGATCATTTCATGCATTGTTGCAATCATACCTCCACATGCTAGACTTGTGTACATATCAGGCTGACTTTATTCGGCCGGACCTGATTTTTCCAGACACATCAACACTCGGAACGCCCGCCATGAACAAATACCTGCTGATCTTTCTGATGCTGGCCTGCGCAAACGTCTTTGCCGAGGTTAACAAATGGGTGGATAAAAACAACCAGGTACATTATTCGGATCAGCCCCCGCCATCCGATGCAAAAACTTCAACCTCCGGAAAATCCAGAACTTCGCGTTCAGATTCCGATACCGAAGATTCTGCGGGCGACAATGCCGCAACCCCGGCCAGCGCACCTGCCGCGCCAAAAACCATCGCGGAGCGCGAAGCAGAACTGAAAAAAGCGCAAAAGGCCAAGCAGGAAGCCGCCGACAAAGCCGCCCGGAAGCAGGCTGAAGAAAAGGCCATTCAAGCCAACTGCGCCGCCGCACAACAAAACCTGAGAGGCCTGAAGGAAGACATCCGCATAGTGGAAATTGACGCCAAAGGCGAGCGCTCCTATCTGGACGACAATCAACGCCAGCAACGCATCGAAAAAACCCAGAAGGACGTCAGCACTTACTGCAAATAACCATGAGCCGGACAAGCCGGGACCAGCAAATATTCCTGCGGGAACAGCGCAGACTCAGGCTGTAGGGCGGGTCACACCCGCCATTGCAACATCCGGTGTTGCGGCGGGTACGAAAAACTTTTGTCCCGGCGCCGGTGTGACCCGCCCTACATGTCTGCGACGTATGTTTCGTTACGCGACAAGCTGTTCGTCGCGCATCCGCAAGGCTTCCTCGATGTCCACCGCCACCACTTTTGACACGCCTTTCTCCTGCATCGTCACGCCGACCAGTTGTTGCGCCAGCTCCATGGTAATCTTGTTGTGGCTGATGAACACGAACTGGGTATGTTGCGCCATCTTCCTGATCAGTTCGCATAGCCGCTCGGTGTTGGTATCGTCCAGCGGCGCGTCCACTTCGTCAAGCAGACAGAACGGCGCGGGATTTAACTGGAATAATGAGAACACCAGCGCGATCGCGGTCAACGCCTTTTCCCCGCCGGACAGCAGGTGTATCGAGCTGTTCTTCTTGCCCGGCGGCTGCGCCATCACCTGCACGCCGCTGTCGAGTATCTCTTCGCCGGTCAGCACCAGGCGCGCTTCGCCGCCGGCAAACAGGATCGGAAACAATTCTGCGAGGTGCTGATTGACCTGGTTGTAGGTATCCATCAACAGATCGCGGGATTCCTTGTCGATGCGGCGTATCGCTTCTTCCAGCGTCGCCATGGCCTCGTTCAAGTCCAGGGCTTGCGCATCCAGATAGGCTTTGCGCTCGGTAGCGGCCTGCAGCTCTTCGAGCGCCGCAAGATTCACCGCTCCCAAAGCCTCGATGTCCGCATTCAGGCGGTCCAGTTCGCTCTGCAAGACGTTCGGTCTGCAGTTGCCGCTCGGGTGCCCGGACAAAAGTTTTTCGTATTCCAGCAGCGGCAATAACGTTTGTTCATCGACACCCTGTAACTGCTCCGTCCATTGCTCTGAATGCAGGCGCGACTCCTGTTCCTTGAGCGTCAGCTCGTTGAGTTTCTCGCGCAGCGGATCGAGCCGGTGCTCGCAGGCCATGCGTTCCTGCTCGAGTTTTTGCAGGTTGACCGTGGCGTTTTCGAGGATGTTGCGCGCGTCCGCCAGGGACTGCTCGCAAGCCTGGCGGACTGACAGCGCCTCCTGCAATTGCTGCCTGGCCGTTTCGTCCTCGCTGCCCGAAAGGTCAGCGCGCAACTGCGTCAGATTCTGTTCGAATTGCGCCAGCGCATCGGTGATCTGCTTGGTGTTGTGTTGCAGGTCGGCGATTTTTTCGGTGCATGTCTTGGAAAAGAAATGCGCCTCCTGCAAGGCGTGTTGCGCCTGCTGCGCCCGCTCGCGCTGCTCGCGAAGCGCGCCATCCAGCGCATTGGCGTTGCGCAGGGCTTCGTCCACTTGCCCGTGGAAAGCGGCGCTCTGTTCGCGCAGCACGGCCATCTGCTCATCGATGCCGTGCTGCTGGCGTTGCTCCCCGCTCAATTGCCCGGCTACTTCCTGCATCTCCCGCTCGATCTGCGCAGTGCGTTCGGCGCTGCGCTCGTGGGCCTGATTGATTTTGAGTATGTTCATTTGCAAGGCATGCAGGCGTTGCTGCAAATCGTTGCCGGCGGCGCGCAACGGCGCGATCTGCGCTTCGATGGACTGATAGTGCTGCTCGGCTTGTTCGACCTGTTGCCTGGAATATTCCGCGTTGCGATTCTGCCCGATCAGATCCTGCTCCAGTTTCTCGATCTCGCGCTGTCTCGCCAGCACGCCGTGCAACTGGCTATCAGGCGCGTGGAACAACACGCTGTGCGCGCCGATAAGGTGGCCTTGCGGCGTGACGAACCAGCCGCCCGCCGGCAATTGTGCGCGCTGCGCATAGCCTTGCGCCAGATCAGCCACGGCATAGACATGCGTCAGCCAATCGCGCACCGCCGGCAGCACCTGCAAGTCATGGCACTGCACATAACTTAGTAACGGGGTCAGTTGCTCCACACCCTCCGTTCGCCCTGAGCTTGCCGAAGGGCTTTTCGCAGATTCAGGATGGGCTTCGACATAACCAACGACTTGGCTGGCGTTTTCTGACAGCCTAGTCGGATGGCTAGTAGTTGCATCAGGCTCAGCCCGAACGGTAGAAGGGGATGCTTCAGCCCCAAGCAGCGCGAGTTTCGCCGGCGGCGCGTCGCTCCACGCTGACGCCTCGCCCAAAACAGGCATGGCGATCGCGTTCAGCCGCTCGCGCAACACGGCTTCCAGCGCGTCTTCCCAGCCGTTCTCGATACGGATGGACTGCCACAGCCGCGGCAGCTTTTCCAACTGGTGCTGTTCCAGCCATGCGCTCAGATTCTTGTCGTTATCGATCAGCCCCTGCAATTGCTGCAAGGCTTGCATACGCGCTTCGGTCTGCGCCAGCAGGCGTTCCTGCAGTTGCAGGGAATCGCGCTGGTTTTGCCGCTGGATATCTGCATGGGGCAACTGCTCTTGCAGACTGGCCAGTTTTTGCACCTGCCCGGCACGCTCGGCTTCGAGCCCGGTCAACTGCTGCTGCGCTTGTTGCAACGCTCCGGTATCGGCTCCCGGCAGATTGTCCTTTTCCAGCAATAGCCGCGAACGTCTCGATTCCAGTTGCTGGATGTTGCGCTGCAGATTGGCGCGCTGTGTGTCTGCCAGTTGCAACTGTTGCTCCAGTTTCAGCTGGTCCCGTTGCAGCGCGTTGTAACTCTCCTGGGCGATGCGCGCCGCTTCTTCCGCATGCGGCAGATTCTGCCCCTCCAACTGCGCACGCTGCCCGGCTTCCGCCAACTTGACGACAGCGCCCTCCTGCTGGCGCTGCCAATGCTCCAGCAAGGAATGCACTCCCTGGCGCTGCTGTTGCTGCTGTTCGATCTGCCGCTCGGTGCCGGCGATCTGCTGGGTCAATCGCTGGCGTTGTTCGGCGACGTGTTTGATCTGTTGTTCCAGCCTGGCAATCTCCGCATTCGCCGTGTACAGCTCGCCCTGTCTGGCGTGCAGAGTATCGGAAAGCCGGTAATGTTCGCTGCGCACGGTTTCCAGCTGGCTCTCGATGTCGCGCAACCGCGCGGTTTCCGCTTCCAGTTCGGTGCGTGTCTTCTCGATGGCATGGGCAAATTTGGCGCGCCTAGCTTCGGCTTCCTGCTTTTTCACCAGCCAGAATAAATGCTGCGTGGTGTCGCGCTGCGTTTCCAGCGCGCGATACTGTTTCGCCACCTCAGCCTGCTCGCCCAGATGCACCAGTTGTTTTTCCAGCTCTTGCAGGATGTCTCCGACACGCAGCAGGTTGTCGCGGGTATCGCCCAGACGCAATTCGGTCTCGCGGCGGCGGTCGCGGTATTTGGAAACGCCCGCCGCCTCTTCGAGAAAGACGCGCAGTTCTTCCGGCTTGGCCTCGATGATGCGCGAGATCATGCCCTGCTCGATGATCGCGTAGGCGCGCGGCCCCAGGCCGGTGCCGAGGAAAATATCGGTGATGTCCTTGCGCCGCACGTGCTGGTTGTTGATATGGTAACTGGAATCACCGTCGCGCTGCAGCACGCGCTTGATGGAAATCTCCGCATAGCTCGACCACTGACCGGCAGCCTTGCCCAGCGAGTTGTCGAAGATCAGCTCCACACTGGCGCGCGATACCGGCTTGCGCTGGCTGGAACCGTTGAAGATCACGTCCTGCATGGTTTCGCCGCGCAGCGCGGAAGCTTTTGATTCGCCCAGCACCCAGCGCAGCGCATCGATCACATTCGACTTGCCGCAACCGTTAGGCCCGACCACGCCCACGATCTGCCCCGGCAGCGAGATATGCGTGGGATCGACGAAGGATTTGAAACCGGCTAGTTTGATTTGGGAAAGACGCACTTTGGGAGTCACAGCGATATAATGCCTGCCATTCTAACCGAAGCGAGCGCTGGCTCAAAATGACGACACATCCCTCGAAAACACTGGAAACCTTTCCCAACCCCCAACCCGCACGGGACTACCATATCCACATGGAAATCCCGGAATTCACCTGCCTGTGCCCCAAGACCGGCCAGCCGGATTTCGCCAATTTGATACTGGATTACATCGCGGATGAAAAGTGCGTGGAGCTTAAAAGCCTCAAGCTGTATATCTGGTCGTTCCGCAATGAAGGCCACTTTCACGAAGACGTGACCAACCGCATCCTGGACGATCTGGCCGCCGCCACCCAGCCGCGCTTCATGCGCCTGACCGCCAAGTTCTATGTGCGTGGCGGGATATTTACCAACGTGATCGCGGAACACCGCAAGCCGGGCTGGCAGCCTGCGCCACTGGTTGAATTGAGCCAGTTTGCCGTGCAGTCGAATACCAGAGGCTGAACGGAATTAAAACGCAGTGCCGACCGTCACCATCACGGCGGAAAGAGTTGCCGGCATGATGCTGTCTCCGCCGGTATGCCGGTCATATGGAATCCGGAGAATTTTTGGTTTTGCATCTCCGTCCGTTACCTGCACACCCAAGCCGTAGGCGGGAGCTTTCCTGGACCGGGATGAGAAAACCAACAGTGCGTAGCCTGTCGCCGGCTTGAGCTCGAAAACCGTATTGGCCAAGCCTAGCCGGTTTGCGCCGTATGCCGGGCGCGGAGGAGATGGCGTTGATGCAGCAACTGGTCGCGCAAGCCAAAGAGTGTCTGGTAGGGCGGGTTACACCCGCCGATGCAACCCAACAAACGGCGGGTGTAACCCGCCCTACATTGGACGGCTGGAATACCCAAGGCAACGTCACCTTCAACCCCGATACCCCAGACCCTTCGACAGGCTCAGGGCGAACGGCCTCTGTTACCCTTAACGAAATCTCCACCAGCCAAACCCGCCTGAGCCAGGTCTTCGTGTTGAACGAGCAGGATCGCTACCTCAGCTTCACGCTGTCCGGCGCCGCACTGGATGATCTGAACGGCGCACTCCCCCTCCCCAATCCTCCCCCGGTGGGAGAGGGGGCAAACGGCGCGCTGGGCGCGGCCCAACCCCTTCCTGCAATTGCTGGCCACCTGTAAACTATCCACATGCCCACCCTTTCAACCTTCTTTGGCATCATCATTCGCATGTGGCACGACGACCACCCGCCGCCGCACATACATGTCGAATATCAAGGTTTTGAGGCCTTGGTTGATATTGCCAGCGGCAGAGTAAGTGCTGGCGACTTGCCGCGCAAGGTGGCTGCGATTGTGCAAGAGTGGTGCCTGGTGCGCCAGCGGTAACTGCAAAACAACTGGGTTCGTGCACAGCAGTTTGAGCCGCTCGAAAAAATTCAAGGAGCCGATCGTGATTAAAATCCTTAACGCCCGCTATAGCGAAAATTTTTGCATCGCCCTTCAGTTTTTAGACGGAACAGAAGGGAAGTTTGATGCGAAAGCCTACCTCAAAAAACGGCATGGCAGCCTGCTTGACGCACTACAAGACGAAGTCTTCTTCAAGCGTTTCTTTATTGACGCAGGCGCACTGTGCTGGCCTAACGGCCTGGAGTTATCTCCGCAGCGCCTGCACGCCTTGTGTGTTTTAGAAGCTGCCTGATGGGAATAAACATAAGCCGTGACCAGCAAGCATAGGGCGCAATCGTTATTGCGCCAAAGATAGGCAATTCTCCAAGCTCTTGCGAGCTTGAGTTGTGACACCACCGAATGAAATGGGGCTCGCAGGGATGCGGAAAAACGTGGTTTGTCCCCTATTATTAGGGTTATACTTTGCGCGGCATCGCAATTTCGATTGTCGCCACAAATAGGAATCGATCATGGCTCATCCAAATTATTCCGAAGGACGCATCACCATCGACCCCGCCGTCTGCAATGGCAAGCCCACGCTGCGCGGCAAACGCATCACCGTCCAAACCGTGTTGGGATATTTAAGCGAGGGCGACAGCGCGGACGAGATATTGGCGCAGTATCCTAGCCTCGACGCAGAAGATATTCGTGCCTGCCTGCGCTTTGCCACCCAAGTAATGAGCCAGCGTTACGACCTGGCTAAAGTGGCCTGATGCCACGATTCCTGATCGACGCAAACCTGCCCTACCGCTTCTCGTTGTGGCATGGCAAAGACTACCTCCATGTTTACGATCTGGGCGACGACATGCCCGATGTCGCAGTTTGGCAATACGCCAAAGAACATGACCTGATCATTGTCAGCAAGGATGCCGACTTCTCCGACTGGATCATGCTGTCCGACCCGCCGCCCAAAGTAATTCACCTGCGTATCGGCAACATGCGCCTGCGCGACTTATTCGCATTCATACAGCGCGTCTGGCCTCAAATCGCCGAACTCAGTGCCCGGCACAAACTCGTCATCGTGCATGAAACGGTGATCGAGTGTATCGCCTGATTTTTTGGATATGCGCAAACAATTCGAACACGACCCCTTTAAACTGCGGGGGAATTGTCAGGGGTTGTAGTAGGGCGGGTTACACCCGCCATTTGCTGAATGGAATCGGCGGGTGTAACCCGCCCTACCAAACCATCCTTGGCCTGCGCGACCAGTTGCCCCATCAACGCCATCTCATCCGCGCTCGGCATGCGGCGCACGCCGGGGGTGAGGGTGGTGGACATGTAGTCGTGGTTGTCGGCGCTGTGCTCGATGCCGAGGGCGTGGCCGTATTCATGCAGCAATACGGAGAGCATGTCCATTTTGCCGTAGGCGGCAGGCCGCGTAGGGCGCAATAACCAACGGGCATTGCGCCGTATGTAACGTGGCACCGGTGCAATGCGCTACGCTTATTGCACCCTACATGCGCTGGATTACTACCCGCTGCCCGGCACCGGCGAACGTTTTCCGGTCAACAACGCGCAACTCGAACCGGAATTGCAGCCGCGCCCCGGCAGTGACGTGGAATTCCTGCATGGGATGCTGCAAGGCCTGGCGCGTATCGAGGCGGCCGGATATGCCAGGCTCGCCGGACTGGGCGCGCCGCGGATCGAGCGGGTCATAAGCAGTGGCGGCGGGGCGAAAATGAAGTCTGGAAGAAAATCCGGGAAAGGTATCTGGGTGTGCCGGTCGCTGCGGCGACCCATGCTGAAGCCGCATATGGAAGCGCGCTGCTGGCAGGAAACCGGGGCTTGCGCAGGGGCGCGATTTATCGCGCCCCTGCAATTAACTACCACCTGCTAAAGCAGGTGGGTTAGCGCAGTCTGGGCGCAGAGGACTAAAGTCCTCTCCCCGCGCCAGACTAAACGCGCAAAACCACAAGGAAGAACAGAATTCGATTCTTCCAAGCTTGCTTAAATCAGCAAGGCTAAAGCTGACCGGCTAAAGCCGGTGGTTTAAACCTTGCGATTGATAAATATGTAAATCCCCCTCGATCCCCCTTTTTCAAAGGGGGAAGCGGCACGGTGATGCGTCATACTGCGAATTGTTCAGAGGCATGTAAAATAATGGAATTACTCCCCCTGCACCAACTCCCCTGCGCCACCTCTCCCATATCCTTCCGTAACACCAAGCATTATTTCAAATTGTTCTATCGGCACCGGCTTGCCGAACAGGAATCCCTGGAAAGCACGGCAGCCGCGCAGGTCAAGGAAATCATGCTGTGCCTGGGTTTCAACGCCTTCCGCGATCACTTCCAGACCCAATGCCTCGGTCATCGCGATGATGGTCTGGACGATGGCGGCATCATTGGGGTCGGTAGTGATGTCGCGCACGAAACTCCGGTCGATCTTGATCTGATCCAGCGGCAGCCGCTTGAGGTATTGCAAAGAGGAGTATCCGGTGCCGAAATCATCCATTGAGAAACCCAGTCCCAGCGGTTTGAGCTCATGCATCTTGGCGATGGCGTCTTCGACGTTTTCCAATGCAGTGCTTTCGGTCAGCTCCAGCTTGAGCCGCGTGGGCTTTGCTCCACTCTCCAGCAACACGCTTTGTACCTTGGAAACGAAGTCGTCCTGATGGAATTGCTTGGCGCTGACATTCACCGAAAGCACCAGGTCGCGTGTAAGCGCGTCTTGCTGCCATACCTTGAGTCTGGCGCAGACGGTTTGCAGCACCCACAATCCGATCGGCACGATCAATCCTACCTCTTCGGCCAGAGGGATGAATTGTTCCGGGTATATCAGGCCGCGATCGGGGTGCTCCCAGCGCAACAGCACTTCAGCGCCAACCGGATAGCGCATGCTGTCAATCTGTACCTGGTAATGCAGCCTGAATTGCCGATTCTCCAGCGCACGGTGCAGCTCTTCTCCCAGGTCAACGCGCGCTTCAATGGCAGCCTGCATGTCAGGATCATAAAAACGGATGGCGTTGCGCCCCGCCGCCTTGGCCTGATACATCGCTGCATCGGCATGTTTCAGCAATTCATCGACGCCTTCGCCATATCCCTTGAACAGCACGATACCGATGCTCGGCGTGGTGTGGTAAGCGTAACTCCCCAACCGGTAGGACTGATTCACGGCTGAACGAATCTTTTCGGCGACAAGTTCGGCCTGGGCGACAGCCTCGGAGATATCGGCACTGAGCAACAGCACGATAACAAATTCATCACCGCCAAGCCGCGCTACCGTATCGCCGTCGCGCAGACAGAATTCCAGCCGCTTGGCGACTTCAAGCAACAACATATCGCCGACGTCATGCCCCTTGGTGTCATTGATGATCTTGAAATGATCGATATCCAGAAACATCACGGCGCCGAATTGCCCGCCGCGCATACTGACAGTCAATGCCTGTTGCATCCGATCCATCAGCAGGCGGCGATTGGGCAGGCTGGTAAGCGCATCGTAGAAAGCCAGCTGGTGGATTCTGTGCTCGGCCAATTTTCGTTCGCTGATGTCTCTGCATGAACCATATATCCTGCCGTTTGGCAGCATTACCGCATTCAGCTCTACCGGAACATTGCCTCCGCATTTTTTAACCAGAAGAATCTCGAACACATGGCGCCTGCCGTCTGCCAGTATTCCCTCGGCTTCCTGCCGGTAACGCTCGCGCCAATCCGCAGACACGAGGTCAGTCACCGTCATGGCATACAACTCTCCGCGATCGTACAGCATCATGTCGATGAAATTGTGATTGGCATACACGATCCGCCCATCGTCCTCGCAGATAAGCACCGCGTCGGGCGCGCATCTCAGGGTCATGCGCAATTGCTCTTCACTTTCGCGCAGTGACTGCGTCATTTCAGCGGCTTGCTCTTCGGCACGCTTCCGCAGCTCGATGTGGTCGCGTTCGAGTTCCGCCAATGCCGCCGCGTTCAGGCGGGCCATGTGCTGGTCGAACCAGCTGGCAAGAATGCCGCCGGCAAACCAGAACAGGGAAATAATCACAATCAGTGCGGCAAGAACTTTGGGCTCGATAAGCGTGGCATCGGCGATGCCCATGCCGCCGGGGTGAAATTGCGTACCGAGCATGGCGGTGTAATGCATCCCGGAAATCGCCACGCCCATGATCACCGCACCCAGCATGAAACGCGGCAATGCCGGCAACTTGAGGCGATCACCGCGATAGATCGTCAGCAGGGCGCCCCATGAACTGATGACTGCGATTGCCACGGACAGGGCAATAATTGCCGGGTCGTGGCTGATCGCCGGCGACATCTTGAGAGACGCCATGCCGGTGTAATGCATCGCGCTGATACCGGCGCCCATCAATAAACCGCTCAAAAAGATGCGCATGACGCCGATGTTCTGCTCGCGCAGCACGTAGAAACTCAACAGGGCTGCGGCCATGGCCGGCAAAGCGGAAAGGATGGTCAATTCGAGGTCATAGGAAATCTGGACCGGCAGGTGAAAAGCCAATATGCCGATGAAGTGCATGGACCAGACCGCCATGCCCATCGTGACACTTCCCGCAGCCATCCACAGCGTTGCGACCCGCCCGGCGCTTGCGCGCATCCGTTGCACATGGGTAAGCGCGGTGAACGAACCGATCACCGCGACCAGCGCGGATAACAAGGCCAGCAAGATATCCCATACGATTTGCACTGCCCTGTCCCCCCGCAAATATAGATGATTATCCCAAAAAATCCATTAGGCCGTCATTGATGAAACAACTAGCCATTCGACTAAGCCCGCAAGCGGTCAAGTCGCTGGTTATCCGGCGCAGGCCGGAATCC
>JANLIB010000286.1 GCA_024653675.1 Gallionella sp.
CATGAGGCGGCTCAGCCAGATGTTCCAGGAATGGGCATCCTGTATGTCCTGCTCGGTGGGGCCATGTTTGTTGATCAGGGCATCGATCCACGGGATGTCGCTGGTGATGTCCTTATGCACGCGGTAATAAAGGTGGTTCCAGCCAACGAGATGAAACTGCGGGTTGCCGGCCTGCAGCGTTTCGGCCACAGCGCTATCGGCGCGGCGCACTCCTTCAATAAGGGTGCGCCAAAGCAAAGCGCTGTGCAGCGCTGCCTCGGGCTTGGGGTTCTTTCCCGGTATGAAGATGATCTGTTTTGTTGTCATATTTTGCCTGGTTGAATTTTCCATGGCTTACAGTCTGTGATGTAATGGTTATTAATGAATAATGAGCTGGTTCGATTGTAATGAACAAACCACCGGAATAGAATGATTTCAACCATGCAGGCTGCCGGAGTGTGAGGGCCACTTCATCATGCAACGCGAAATCAGGATGTTCTGGAGCGGTGTGATACTGCTTATGCTGGTCAGCAGCGCAAGCTTCGCCGAGGTAGTGGAACGGCGCAAGGACCAGTTTGGCCGGGATTTTGCCTACTACCTTTATCCGATAGTTGGCGAGATTCCCGGCCTGGGCAGCGCTGCCGGGCTAGGGGCAAGCGTGTCGAACATCGGCGATGGCGATACCGACTTTACCGGCTATTATGTGCGCGGCGATTTCAAGGCGACCGGCGCCGCTTTGCTTGATTACCATGTGCTGCCACAACGCCTGATTTTCGATGTGGGCTATAACGAATATCTGGTCGCGCCTGTAGCCTACAATCGCGGCATCGCTTCCGACCCCGGCGATGTGATCTACCCCAAGGTGGAGGGTGCTTATCTGCTGGGGCAGATGACCCTGACTTTCGATCAGCGCCGTTATGAAATGTTCGTACGCATGTTGAGCGGGCGGGATCGAGTGCTCGGGGTGCTGGACAAGAATGGCCAGGCGTTTGCGGGTGTGGATACCAGCTGGAAAAGCGGCAAATCTGTTTCCCTGGGCGGATCGCTTGATCTGACCGATGACCGGCTCGACCCGCGTGAAGGCGTGCGTTTCGAATTTGCCAGCCGTCTGCCCAATGACTACGGCGGCCCGGATGCGAGCGAGTATTTCGTCAACGACTACAATCTCACCGGCTATGTACCGATGCGTAAATGGGATACGCTGGTATTCAATCTGTTCCACTCCCGTGCCCATGTCACCCGCGAGGGCCTTACCGACTACACCCTGCTGCAACAGCGCCATGGCCTGGACTGCAATCAATATCCCCCTGGGCCGGATCTGGATGCCTGCCAGTCTGCCGAAGCCAAGCTGCTGGCAGGCACACTGGCGAACAATCAACATGGCACGGCTTCCGCGCTGGGAGGCACCCAGCGACTGCGATCTTTTGATGGCGGGCGTTTCTATGCGGGGCAGGCGCTGTCCTACGGGGTCGAGTACCGCTGGAATCTGACCGATGAACGCACCCCGTTCAATATCTATGTGGCCAAGGGTGTGCGCACCGGCATCCAGCTGGCTGCTTTCTGGGAGCGGGGCATGGTGGCGGACCAATTCAGCGACTTGTTCAAGGATGGCCGCAGCAGTTATGGGATAGGGGCACGCCTGGTGCTGTCGGGCGTAATCATCCGTTTCGATCTGGCCCATGGCACTGAGGGCGCCCAGAGCCAGTTGTTCATCACCTACCCGTGGAGCATGTTCTCGGTGGATGATCCCAACTGAGCAACGCCGTATTGCAACGGAGTTTGGATTATTGAGTATTCCTTAATTCATTACAGAGTTCACCCATCCGGCCTGCTTACTTCTGAGCTTTCACTATGCTCATCGCTGTCGCCACCATCGCTCCCATATCGGCCAGATTGCCCGGCAGGATCAGGGTGTTGCCTTCCTTGGCGACATTGCCGAATGCTTCTACATATTTCTCCGCAACCTTGAGGTTGACCGCATCCATACCGCCGGGCGACTGGATGGCCTGCGCAACTTGCTGAATCGCCTGTGCGGTCGCCGAAGCGACTGCCTTGATGGCTTCCGCTTCACCTTGCGCATTGTTGATCGCCGCCTGTTTTGCGCCCTCCGAGCGCTGGATAAAGGCTTCACGTTCGCCGGTGGCAATGTTGATCTGCTCCTGCTTGCGCCCTTCTGATGCGGCGATCAGGGCGCGTTTCTCACGCTCGGCGGTGATCTGCGCCTGCATTGCGTGGAGTATTTCCTTAGGCGGCGTCAAGTCCTTGATCTCGTAGCGCAGCACTTTGACTCCCCAGCTGGTCGCCGCTTCATCCAGCGCTGCAACCACGGCGCGGTTGATGTCGTCGCGCTCCTCGAAGGTCTTGTCCAGCTCCATCTTGCCGATCACCGAACGCAAGGTGGTCTGGGCGAGCTGCGTGATCGCCATGATGTAATTGCTGGTGCCATAGGAAGCCAGCTTGGGATCGGTAACCTGAAAATACAGGATGCCGTCCACCTGCAATTGCGTGTTGTCCTTGGTGATACAAACCTGGCTGGGTACGTCGAGCGGAACTTCCTTGAGCATATGTTTGTAGGCGACCCGGTCAATGAACGGAATGACGATGTTGAGGCCGGGCAGCAAGGAGGCATGAAAACGTCCCAGACGTTCAACCACCCATGAGTTTTGCTGGGGCACCACCTTGAGCGCCTTGATGATAAATATAATGGCTGCGGCCACTATGAATAGAGCAATTTCCATATTTCCTCCTTAATGAAGCTGCGATTTTAGATGCGTCAGAACCAGACTGGAACCGCGCACAGCCGCGATGTAGAACGTTCCGTCGCGCGGCATATCGGCAGACTCAAGCTCCGCATCCCACTCCGCCCCCCGGTAATAAACCCGCGCTGAACCATTTTCGTGCCATTTTAATACCTGCACCGGTTGGCCGACATCCAGGCTTGCGCCGGACTCTGCATCGGCCTGGGCATTTTTCCAGCGGCGCAATATGAACACGCCTGCGATCATCGCCAGCGCGCTGAATGCCAGTTGCCATGTCATGCTCGCATCCAGCAAGGCAGCAAAACCACCCGCTGCCAACGCGATGGATACCACCAACAAATAAAAAGTACCCGTTGCCAACTCCAGGCCAAGCAGCGCCAGCGCCAACAGGAACCAGTAAATGTAAATTGCCATGTCCACTCCCCGATATTTCCGTGCAATGCCGGCAATCCTATCAGAAAAATACGGCGCCTATTGTCCGGATGGCATGGATGGCATGGGGGACTGAAGGAAATCGTCCTCTTTCTTCGAATCGGCGTGTGTTAATGCCCTTCAACGGCGCCCATATCATAGCCACCTGCCTGCGGGCGAAGGTTACGGAAGAAGTCGGAGAAGACTTTCACGATGGCTCCAGTATCCAGGCCGTAGCTGCCTGAGGCGAGGCGGAAGTCGGATGGGGTTGGATTCGTTGGTATTGGGCCGATGAACGGGTCGGTGTTTTTCATTTGAGTGTCGGTAGAGTTGTTAGACTGGTAGTACCCAGATGCCGTAAAGCCGCTAAATAATTCAATAGCATCTGTGCCTGCGGTATTGGGGGAATATGCAAGATTATTTTGTACAGTCACGTTTGTGGAATAACCATCCACTCTAATAAAAGTAGAGCCGCCTGCTAGTGAACTGTACCCGGTATTATTATAGACAGCGACATTATTTGCTGTGGGTTCAACTCCATCCGTTTGTACCCGAATGAAACGACCGCTGTTC
>JANLIB010000119.1 GCA_024653675.1 Gallionella sp.
CCGCCGTTTCTGCGTCAGTTTGGTAGGTTGGGTTAGCGCAGCGTAACCCAACAATCTGCCTTGTTTCATCAGTGTTGGGTTACGCAATAAAGCCGCTAATCCAACCAGCCGAGCCGGAAAATAGGGGACACGGAAAATAGCGAAAATAGGGGACAGCGAAAATAGGAAAATAGTAGAGAAAATAGGGGACAGACCACGTTTTCTGCTAGCATGATGCCACCCTAAACACGCCTTCCGCCGCCATGCCCCGTCGCGCACGCCTCTCCATCCCCGGCATCCCCTGGCACATCATCCAGCGCGGCAACAACCGCTCGGTATGCTTCCATTCCGAAGAAGACTTCCAGTTCTACCTGCATTACCTGCAAGAGTTTGCAGTCAAGTTCGGCTGCGCCATCCACGCCTACGTGCTGATGACCAACCACGTCCACCTGCTGCTCACCCCGCAACGGCCAAACAGCGCCTCCCTGCTGATGAAACACCTCGGCCAGCGCTACGTGCAATACATCAACCGCACCTACCAGCGCAGCGGCACACTATGGGAAGGCAGGTTCCGCTCCTGCCTCACGCAGACCGAAGACTACGTGCTGGCCTGCTACCGCTACATCGAACTCAACCCGGTGCGCGCGGCGATGGTAAACCAGCCGCAGGACTACCGCTGGTCGAGCTATCACACCAACGCACTGGGCAAGGCCGGCAGCCTGATCGTCCCGCATGACCAATACCAGCGGCTCGCAATCGACGACAACAACCGCCGCGAAGCCTATCGCGCCCTGTTCAAGGCACATATCGATGAAGAGATCGTCGGGCAGATACGCAACGCCACCAACGGCAACTTCGCCCTGGGCGGCGAACGCTTCCAGCGCGAGATCGAAACCGCACTGGGACGGCGGGCGCGGCGCGGGCAAGCGGGCAGGCCGAGCAACAGCCCAAGCGACGAAAAGAACCAGCTCGACTTGCTGTAAAGCCCTGTTGACGCGATGGGGCGAGCGGGATAGGGTGCGGGGCAATGACTCGACCAGGGGGAGAGATGAGAACAGAAATCGGCTGTGTTGCGCTGCTGTTGGGTGCGATGGGTATCGTAACGTGTGCAGCGGCGAGTGAGAATGCTGCGGGCGTGGCGGGAAAACGCGGCGAGTGACAATGCTGCGGGCGTGGCGGGAAAACGTGGTCTGTCCCCTATTATTGTCGCTATTATTCGTCGCAGAACAATTCTTCGCCGAACGCAAGCTGTACGCGCCAGCGATAGACTGGAGCAGCAAGGCAACTTCCGGCAGCTTGTTTGCCGACGACGATGCCAGGAAAAAGCCGAAAGTGAAAACAACCCTTCGACCAAGCTCAGGACAGGACTGGCTCAGCGATTTCCTCGGCATCAACCCGCCCCCCAGCCTCACCGAATCCACCGGCCTGAACGTGACGACGCCGAAGACGAAAGAAGCCAAACAGCCGTTCGTGGAACGCCGTCAACGCGTCTCTGTCGCACCGGACGGGACCAAGCTGACAAATGAAAGGTGAGGGCACTGTATTTTGAGCAGAAAGTGAGCAACAGTGGAATCCGGGTTGAATTGAGTTTGCAAATGTCATATGCATTGATAACATGCATGCGTTATCGACATCACACACAGGAGTTTAAGTCATGCCACGTACAATAATTAGTCTGGAACCCGAAGAACGGGACTGGCTCGCCCACAGGGCACAGGTGGAACACGTTCCGCAAACGGAAGTGGTGCGCCGGGCTTTACAGCTTTATCGCAAAAAGTCGGAAACACGGGGAACGCAATCCTTCGAGGAATTGGCGCGGCTCACCAGTGGCATCCGGCAGGGTGAAGATGGTCTTGTTGTGCAGCTGCATCTTCGCGACGAGTGGGGTGGGCGTTGAAGAACTTCCTTTTGGATTCGGTCATATTGATTGACCATTTCAACGGACGATCTGAGGCGACCCGGTTCCTGTTGGAAAATCGCGAGTCGGCATCTATTTCCGTTATCACGCGAGCAGAAGTGCTGACCGGATTTGACCCCGTGGGCGAGGCTCAGGCCAAAGCTTTTCTCAGCCTTTTTCCGACCCATCAACTGACTGAAGAGGATGCAGACTTGGCTGCAAGCCTGCGCCGCGAACATCGCTGGAAATTACCGGATGCTTTGCAGGCCGCTGTGGCGATCAACCGCCAATTGACGTTGGCGACTCGCAACAGCAAGGACTTTGACCCGGCCCGCCACGCCTTTGTCGTCATTCCTTACCTGTTAAATGTAAAGCAATCGTAAATTGGAAGCCGCCTGAAATGATGTCGCTGGCAGAATAATAGAATAATAGGGGACAGACCACGTTTTCTAGGAATAATAGAATAATAGGGGACAGACCACGTTTTCTGCTAAATAATTAGAGACAATCACTCACCAAGGGGGAAGGAGACAAGGGGGAAGGAGATGAGAACAGAAATCGGCTGTGTTGCGCTGCTGTTGGGTGCGATGGGTATCGTAACGTGTGCAGCGGCGAGTGAAAATGCTGCGGGCGTGGCGGGAAAACGTGGTCTGTCCCCTATTGTCCATGCTGCTGTTGGGTGCGATGGGTATCGTAACGTGTGCAGCGGCGAGTGAGAATGCTGCGGGCGTGGCGGGAAAACGTGGTCTGTCCCTTATTATTCAGGCCAACTGCAATTTTTCAAGGTAGAACTGGTAATCGGTATCAGCGCAAAATATCTCGCTGCGATTATTGCCCCGCACAATCACATGTTGCGGTTGGCCGGGGAGTACAAATCTGGGTAAACGCGCCATTAGCCACCTCTGATTTTACGAAGATGAGACTATACAGCGCGTTCAATCAAATATCAATCGAGTCTGACCCCATTGATTTTGAATATCAATCGAGTCTGACCCCATTGATTTTGTGACCCCATTGATTTTGATTTTTCTTGCCGCGCGTGCTGAGCTTTGCCGGTGCGAAGCGTGTGCTGGGCGCATTCGCCGACCAACTCCGTCGAACATCGGGCGAAAATATTTGCACCATGATTGCGACCGTAACAAACTGCATCGCAACACTGCGCTTGCCGCACCGGCCAGACCGGATCGAACCTCGCGCAAAAAAACGACGACCCAAGAACCTGCCGCTGCTGACCGTGCCACGGCAGGTCGCGCGCGACCTTATCTATGCTCAGCGGCTTAACCGAGTGCCATGAGGGACAGGCCACGGTTAACCTTCCGCCCTCACCTTTCTCACGGTCCGCTCGCTCTTTGCCGGTGTCGCGTGTTGTTTGAGGATTCAATCTTCAGGCGGGAGCGGCCCGGCAGAGCCCGAGAATATTCCAGTGCTGACACCTTGCTGCCATTCGCCCGCCAACGATGGCGGGGCGCTTTCCGGATAGTATTGGCCATCCCAGGTAAAGCTCCCGCATGCCGCGCCAGTACCGAACTGGAAGGAATTGCCGGTAACGGTGCCGCTAATAGCGCCGGGGCATGTTCCGCTGCCGCCGGTTATCACAATAATATTCAGGTTGCCGCCGAGCTCGCTGCCGTTCTGGGTTAGGGTCGCTTCCCATTCACCGCCGACGGGGTTTCCCGTTCCGGAGTTGGTACCACCGGACCATTGGCCATGCCACGTGCCGGCGATCTGGGCCGGCTGGGGTGTAGCTACACCCACCTCCAGCGCGAAGATATCGAATGGCAGCAACGTGGTTACCACAAATACGGTGAACTGACTGACCGATCCGGTGTCGGTCGCGTTGAAAGGGATATCAAACGCGGTCTGTCCGCTGGTGGCGGTTACGCGACCGACTATTGGGAATGTATTGCCGGGTGTATCCCTGACCAGCAGGATTTCGTAGGCATTGTAGGGGCCAAGAAGAGGAAAGAAGTTCACTGTCCCGGGATCGAGCTCGACATGGAAATTCACCTGGTCGCCGGGTGCAAAATCATCCCTGTTGGCTGTGATAGCACCGCCGGGTGATTTGGCGATGTCCACCGATTCGGATAATTCCAGGACATTGATGGACGACAGGCCAAGCAGCTTCAAGGTATCACCGAGTTTAATGCCGACCCCTGCCTTGGCTTCGAGTGAGGCCTTGTAATCGGACTTGTAACTGGTGTCGCCTATCTGGCTCGCCTTGGACGCAAAACTGCCCTCTAGCTTCGGTCCTGCCTGCGCGTAGAAGGTATCGAGGCGCAGTGACTTGAAGAACGGATTACCTATTGCCAGTTTGACCCTGCCGAAGCCCCCTATGCTGGGTTCAAAGCGAAGATCCCCAAGGCTTGGCAGGTTCAATATCGGTTTGGCATTCGCGCTGCCGGTCACGTCTTTGACAAACTCGCATCCCGCCCCACCTGGACAGGCGATGCCGATCTCGGCCTCGGCGCTGGCTTCGGCTTTCACGCCGAGACCGACCGTGACTGCGGTTACATTAACGCCTCCTGCAAAGCCGGCTTCAAACGGTACCAGGCCGGCCACGAAGAATGACAGCGGCCCGCCAACGGGGATACGGATAACGAACAGCTCGGCCGCGCATTCAAACGTGAAGCCCAAGCCTGCGGACACCGTTACATTGACTTCAACCTTGGGTTTGATTTCGCCCTTGACCACCAGGCGTTCGAGACCGGCCGCCGGGGTGTACACCAGATCCATGCTGAAATTCTGCGCCAAACTGAAAACCGGCGGAACACTCAACTGGATTGCCGAGATGTCTGCCTCGCATTTGAAGGGACCCAGATTGTTGGAACCTGCCGCCGCCATAGAGACTGCCAGATGGTGCGAGACGGCCGGCTTTGACGTGAAAGTGTAGGTATTGCCGCTATGCTGGACATCGTAGGCCGCCGCGATGTCGGGGTTGATCTCCACCGGCGCCTGCGAAAGATCTATCTTCTCGTTGATAGTAAGGTTTGGGAACATCTCGCGCAGCGACACCAGACGCAGTGTGACCGTGGTCTGCCCTCCCACGGGGGGATCCACGGCAACAACCTGCCCCGCGACTGGTTTGGAGTCGGTGTTGATCAGCAACTCACCAACGGCCGGCGGACTGATACCGCTCAGAACAACCTTGTAGGTATTGTCGAAGCTCGGCTCGGCTTCCGGGTCGGTCTCGACCGGATCGCCGACGATCTGCGCATCGGTCAGCGGGATGGCGCCGGCGGGAAACATGGCGACCACGGTGAGCAGGGGCGCCGACCTGACGCCATTAGCCTCGGCAATGATCTGGCTGGATCCATTATCCTTCATGGCGGTGACCTTGCCGCTGCTGTCCACGTCAATGTCTGCCGGTGTTGTCGAGGACCAGGAAAACGACGCGTCGAGGGGATTGCCATTGGCATCGTAGGCAACGGCCGACAGTTGCCGGGTGGCGCCCGATTCCGTGAGCACCAGGCCGGTTTGCTGGATTTCGACCGTGGCGACGGTAACGACGGAACTGCCTCCACTACTTTCCACACCCCCAACCCCACCCCCGCCCCCGCCGCCCGAACCACAGGCGCTGACAAAAACCGAAAGGGCGAAAACAACTCCGGACAATATTGACTTGTGGAATAAACGGTTCATTGCCGTCTCCTTGCAGGGCAGCGATAGTGGCCAGTAACAGATACAAACCCCCGCTGAATTGCCGTGGGCTGATGGATCGGGAGCTGTGGCGTTAATGTGGGGTTGATGTTTGGGTAGGGGAAACCAGAGCCACTGAGCCATAGAAAGCCCGAAGCAAAATATACCTCGTCCAGCTGCGCCGGTAGATACATGGACTCATCCTGTTGCCGGCGCTTTTCGGTTTATTGTTGCGGGCGCCGTGCCGTAGTTGTTGTAGTTGCTTGTATTGATTCTGCCGTTAGCCGGGCCGCATGGGAGCGGCTGGCTACAGTTGATCCTTATACTCCTGGGTTGCGACAAGATCAATTACACCGTGAAGTGGGTTTCAGGGCATTCGAATTAGGTGGGGTGACCCTTTTGGTGTCCGCTTTGGCGCTCCTTGGACTGATCAACCGCCGACATGCCGTCCGTTCGCTAACACACTGTACGGTAACTTGAACAAGTTATACCGGCAAGATTTGACAGGTCAATACATATCAGTTCCGGATTAAGACGATTGCTTCCCGACCCTGATATAGCCACTCGGTAAATGTGGGAATGGTGCAAATCTGCAGCAGGAGCTTCCCTAAGTTTGTGCGCTGCAATATAATTTGGGCAGTGAACTTGCTTATTGAACGCTTGATGCGTCGTGTGGTCTCTTCCGTGCAGGCTCAGCGTAGCGCGTAAATTCAGATGTAGCTCTTATCCATGCGGTGCAAGGATACCTGTTGCAGCCTGGGGAACAGCATTGTTTTTTGTTTGTGTTATCGTTTTTGCAAACGAGGGTTCAACTGCCCCGAGCAAGCAGGGGATTACTTAATTGAGATCGCACCTTATGTCTACCGTCATATCGCGCCGCCGTTTTATCACTTTTATTGCCGCTGCCGCAGGCATGCCGTTGCTGCTGAAGGCGGGTAGAGCCCAGGCCAGGCCGGTGCGCTGGGATGGCACTGCGCTGGGGGCGCCGGCTTCCATCCAGCTTTACCATACCGACGAAGCTTTGGCGCGCGCAGCTATCGCTGCCGGACTGGACGAGTTGAAACGCCTTGAGGCGATCTTCAGTGTGTACCGTGCAGACAGTTCCATCTCGATGCTCAACCGCGAAGGCGTGCTCGAAAACGCGCCGGACGATTTTATCGCGATGCTTACGCGCGCCTTGTCGCTGGCCAAGATCAGCGACGGTGTGTATGACCCAACCGTGCAACCGTTATGGCAAACCTATTTCCGCCACTTCACCGCAAGCAACCCCGACTCTGCCGGACCGTCATCGCGCGATCTCGCCGCCGCGCTTGCGCTGGTGGACTGGCGCGCAGTTGAGGTGGATGCCGGACGCAACCGGGTCTCCTTCGCCCGTCCCGGCATGGGGTTGACGCTGAATAGCGGCGCCCAGGGCTATATCACCGACCGTGTCGCCGATGTGCTGCGCGCCCATGGTTTTGACCGCATGCTGGTGGATATGGGTGAGCCGCGCGCAATCTCGAATAAACCCGATGGCTCCGCATGGCGCATAGCCATCGCTAATCCCGCCGATCCGGGCAGTACGGTCACGACGCTGGAAGTAGTGGATAAATGCGTTTCCACCTCGGGCGGTTACGGCACGCTGTTTGATTCCGCCGGCGCTTTCACTCACATCATCAATACGCGCACCGGCCGCACTGCTCCTGCACTGCTGGGGGTCTCGGTGGTGGCGGACACCGGCATCGTTGCCGACGGGCTTTCCACCGCCATGTTGATGGCTCCGGTCGAGCGCCGCCAGATCATACTCAAGGCCGCCGGAGGATTGAAGGCGATCTACGTCACGCCCGAGGGCGTGATGTCCACCGTGGAGGCATGACCATGAATGAGCCTGTGTACAGCGCCACGGATTTCAGCGCTCCCGCCATGGTCGAGGGCATCGCCCAAGTGGTGGAGGTGGACGGCAAGTTGGCATGGCTGGTGCCCGAGCAGACCTCCAGTTGCGGCGGTTGCGCATCGGCATCGGCGTGCGGCGCCAAGGGCATCGGCACCACGGCCAGCCGTCTGGAGGCACGCCGCTTTCAGCTCGTCAACGATGCCGGCTTCAGGGTCGGCGAGCGGGTGGTGGTGGGTATCCGCGAGAACGCGCTGCTGAAGGCTTCAATCACCGCCTATGTCATTCCGCTTGCCACCTTGCTGATTGCCGGAGCGCTGGCGCAGTGGGCTGCCGGCAGCGACCGCGTTACCATGGCAGCCATGTTCGCAGGCCTCGCGCTCGGACTGGGGCTGGCGCGCTTGGGTGCCGGTCGCCTGTTGCTCCGGGGTGATCTCGCCCCCCGTTTTATCCGTCGCGCTGGCGCGGGTGAAACGTGCAATCTAGAGTAGGCAAGGGACAGTGGAATGAAAGAATATATTCTCTTAATGATTAGCGCGGCGCTGGTCAACAACGTCATCCTCGCCCGCTTTCTCGGCCTGTGTTCGTTCATGGGCGTGACCACGCGCATCGACACCGCCGTCGGCATGGGCATGGCAACCACCTTCGTGATCACCGTTTCGTCGATGGCCGACTGGGCGGTCGAAACCTATCTGCTGCAACCCTACGGTCTTGGCTATCTGCGCACGGTGACCTTCATAATGGTGATCGCAGCCGCCGTGCAGTTCACCGAGCTGACCGTGAAGAAGGTATCGCCGCCGCTGTTCCAGATGCTGGGCATTTACCTGCCGCTGATCACCACCAACTGCGCGGTGCTGGGCATCGCCATCCTGCTGGTCGAGCACAAGATGAATTTTATCGAGGCCACGCTGTTCGGTTTTGCTTCTTCCATCGGCTACAGCCTGGTGATGGTTATTTTCGCCGGGCTGCGTGAGCGGCTGGCGCTGGCCGACACCCCGCGCCTGTTCGCCGGCCCGCCGATCGGCTTTATCGTCGCCAGCTTGCTGGCGCTGGCGTTCATGGGTTTCTCCGGTATGAGCACGAGCTAAGGATATTTACCATGTTAATTGCCATTGGCAGTCTTACGATAATGGGCATTGTTCTGGGCGGATTGCTTGGCGCGGCTGCGCGCTTCCTCGCCGTGGAAGAAAACCCGCTGGAAGAGGAACTGAAGGCCATGTTGCCCGGCTCGCAGTGCGGCCAGTGCGGCTATGTCGGCTGCAGCCAGTACGCTGCGGCGCTGGCAAAAGGCGAAGCACAGGTAACCCTGTGCACGCCCGGCGGCAAAGCGGTGATTGAAGCGCTGGCCAAGAAGCTGGGTGTCACCGCCGACCTTTCCGAGCACGAGGAGAAAGTGCCGGAATACGCCTTCATCTACGAGGATCTCTGCATTGGTTGCACGCGCTGCATCAGGGAGTGTTCGACGGATGCCATTCTGGGCGCCAACAAGCTGATGCACACGATAATCATTGATGTCTGCCACGGCTGCGCCAAGTGCGTCAAGGTCTGCCCCACCGACGCCATTGTGATGGTTCCGGTGCGGGTAACGCTGGCCAACTGGCACTGGCCCAAGCCCGAAGAGCATACACAGTTCAAGCCCGAAGTAGGGCACGCGCACTAGGAGCAGTTACAGATGAAACTTTTTCCCATCCGCGGCGGCGTTCATCCGGAATACCGCAAGGAACAGACCAGCGAAAAAGCCATCGTTGCCATGCCGATGCCTCGCTTGCTCTACATTCCGCTGCAGCAACACGTCGGCGCCCCCGCCGAGGTGCTGGTAGCCGGGGGTGATTTGGTCAAGAAAGGCCAGATGATCGCGCGCAGCCAGGGCACGATATCGGCTTCCCAGCACGCGCCCACCTCTGGCCGCATTGTGTCGGTGACTGATGTTGCCGCACCCCATCCTTCGGGGTTGCCGCAGACCACCATTATCATCGAGCCCGATGGCAAGGACGAATGGGCCGATCTGCCCGAACCTGTCGCCGACCCTTTTGCCGCCGATCTTCAGGTGATCCGGGACCGTGTCGCTCAGGCAGGTGTCGTCGGTTTGGGCGGCGCCGTGTTTCCCGCTGCGGTGAAGTTGAACCTCGGCACCCAGTACAAGATCGAAATCCTGCTGATCAACGGCGCCGAGTGCGAACCATATATCACCTGCGATGACCGGGTGATGCGCGAGTACGCCGACGAGGTGATCGACGGCGCCCGCATCGTGGCCCGCGTCATGGGCGCACCCAGGGTGGTCGTCGGCATCGAACTGAACAAGCCGCAGGCAATCGAGATCATGACTAAGGCGGCTGCCCCCTTTGCCGAGGTCGAGGTGGTTGGCGTGCCGGCGCTGTATCCCATGGGCTATGCGCACGAACTCATACTGGCGATCACCGGACGCGAAACCCCTGCGGGGAAGCGTACTGCCGAGGTCGGTGTCGTTGCATACAACGTCGCCACCGTCCGCGCCGTGCACCAGGCCGTCCGCTTTGGCCGCCCGCTGATCTCCCGCGTGGTGACGGTGAGCGGCGGTGCAATACGCGAACCCAAGAATGTCCTGACACCGATTGGCGCCCGCGTGGCCGACCTCATCGAGTTTTGCGGCGGCTTCTCTGCTCCACCCGCGCGCCTCGTCAACGGCGGGCCGATGATGGGCGAGCCGCTGCCCAGCCTGGAGGTGCCCGTGGTTAAAGGCACTGCGGGTATTCTGGCGCTCACCGCCGAGGAAACCAATACACAAGCGGCCAGCCCATGCATCCGTTGCGGCAGTTGCGTCACCATCTGCCCCGCCGGCCTTTCACCGGTGGAGATGGCCGCCTTCATCCGCAAGGATAATCTGGAAGCCGCAGCCAGACTTGGAGTGATGGACTGTGTGTCGTGCGGCAGTTGCTCGTGGGTGTGTCCGTCGCACATACCGCTGGTCCACTACTTCAACTACGCCAAGGGAGCGCTGAACAAACAGGAGCGCGAGCGCCGCAAAAACGAGCGCGTCAAGATACTGGCCGAGGTGCGCGTCATCCGTGTCGAGAAAGCTGCCGAGGCCAAGCGTGCAGCTATGGCCGCACGCAAACCAGCCACAGCCGCTACCCCCGCAGCCGATGCTCCACCAGGCAATGCAGGGCAGGCCAATACCTCATCCACCGCCGAAGAAAAGACCAACGCATGAATATTGTCACCACAAGTGGGCCGTTCACCCACACGTCTAATACTGTCCAGAAGACCATGATTACGGTGCTGCTGGCGCTGATACCAGCCACTGCTTTCGATTTTTACCTGTTCGGCTGGCCGGCGATCCTGCTGTTCACCGTCACTGTCGGCTCCTGCGTGGCAGTCGAAGCGGCATGCCTGGCGCTTGCCGGCCAACCGATAAAGGCGGTGCTGGGCGACTACTCGGCGGTGCTCACCGGCTGGCTGATGGCGATGAGTCTGCCGCCCTGGGCGCCCTGGTGGATCGGTGTGCTGGCGGCGGTTTTCGCCATCGCACTGGCCAAACATGCCTTTGGTGGCATCGGCCAGAACGTGTTCAATCCCGCCATGGTGGGGCGTACCGTCATGCTGGTGTCATTCCCCGTGGTGATGACAGCGTGGGTCATGCCACATCCGATGTTCTCATCCGGCGCACCCGGTTTGGCCGACGCCATCGCCATCACCTTTGGCGGCCATATGCCCGACACGATGAGCGCGGCTTCGGCGCTGGGTCATATCAAAACTGAATTATCACGCGGCATCCCGGTGACGCAATCGATGGCCCAAGTGCCCGACCTGATGGACATGGCGCTTGGCTATCGCGCCGGCAGCCTGGGCGAGACCTCGGCGATATTGATACTTGCTGGCGGCCTGTTCATGATGGCCAAGCGCATCATCTCGTGGCACATCCCGCTGAGCGTGATGGGCGGGCTGTTCCTGATGGCCGCGTTGTTCCACGCCGTTGACCCCGCCCGCTTTACCAGCGGCACCTTCCACCTGATGTCCGGCGCGACCTTTCTGGGAGCGTTTTTCATCGCCACCGACTACGTCACTTCGCCGGTGTCAAAAAAGGGACAATTGATATTCGGCCTCGGCTGTGGCGTGCTGATCTGGCTCATCCGCACCTTCGCCGGCTACCCGGAAGGCATGGCCTTTGCGGTGCTGTTGATGAATGGGCTGGCTCCCATCATCGACCAATACACCCGCCCGCGCTTGTTTGGACGCAACAGGAAGGGTGAACCGCTGCCGCTGGTAAAGGAGAAACCATGAAACAACAGCGCATGCTGATTCATGGGGTGATCCTGGGGGTATTCTGCCTGGGTTTCGGGATCGTGCTCGCCATTAGTGACAGTATTACCGTGGATGATATCGCCGCGCGCGCCCTGGAAGACAGGCTGAACTCGCTCGGCCAGGTGATCCCGGACAGCATCCACGACAACAATCTGGTCGAGGATGCCATTACAATGAAGAATGAGGGCAACCAGGAAATCACCGTCTATCGCGCCACCATGGAAGGCAAGGTAACCGGCCTGGCCTACGAGATATTCGGCACGGGCTATGCCGGCAAAATGAAGCTCATGCTGGGCATTGACGCACAGGGGAAAATACTCGGCGTGCGCGTACTCGCCCACAAGGAAACACCCGGCCTGGGCGACAAGATCGAAATCAAAAAAGGCAACTGGATACTGCGCTTCGACGGTTTGTCCCTGGATAACCCGCTGCCCGACAAATGGAAAGTGAAGAAGGACGGTGGCCAGTTCGATCAGTTCGCTGGTGCCACCATTACGCCCCGTGGCGTGGTGCGCGCCATTCGCGAGGGACTTGAATTCTTTGCCGCCAACAAGGCTCAAATGATGGACTTAGCCGCTCCAATGGCACCAATGAAGGAGGTACACTAAATGGCAACGGAATATCGAACCATCGTCCGCGATGGGCTGTGGGATAACAATGGCGTGCTTGCCATGTTGCTGGGCATGTGCCCGGCCATGGCCATGACCGGCACTGCCACCAACGGGCTGGGTATGGGGCTGGCGACGGCGGTGGTGATGGCCGCATCGAGCATGCTGGTCGGCATGTTCCGCAACCAGATTACCCAGGAAGTGCGCATCCCCGTATTCATCCTGGTCGTTGCCTCCATGGTGACGCTGGTGGATTTGTTCATGAATGCGTGGATGCACGAGCTTTACAAGGTGCTGGGCATGTTTATTCCGCTGATCGTGTCCAACTGCCTGCCGCTTGCACGCCTCGAGGCTTTTGCTGGCAAGAATCCGGCTTTGCCTTCACTGATGGACGGCCTGTTCATGGGTATCGGCTTTACCTTCGCGCTCACTATTATCGGTGCGGTGCGCGAGATCGTAGGCGTAGGCACACTGTTCGCTGACGCTTCGCTGTTGTTTGGATCCACCTTCAAGTTCATGGAAATGCGCTTATTGCCCGCAGATACAGGCATATTGATGATGATCCTGCCGCCTGGCGGGTTTCTGGTTCTCGGCCTGCTGGTAGTCGGCAAACGGATGCTAGATGTGCGCGCCGGCAAGGCTATCCAGATGGGCGGCGCCCACAGTGCAGCTTGAGGTGAGAGCAATGAAAATCGGAATCGCCTACGCCCTGCCGAAACGCCAAGCCTGGTTCGACATCGAAATACCCGATGGCGCCACCATCCAGGACGCCATCAATCGCTCGGGCATCCTCAAGCAGTTTCCCGAGATCAATCTGGAGCAGCAAAAAATCGGTGTGTTTGGCAAGGTCAGCAAGCTGGATGTTGTGCTCAATGATGGCGACCGTGTCGAAATCTACCGCCCCATCACCTGCGATCCGAAAACCGTACCGCGCAAGGCCAAGGCCGGGGACGCGGCATCCGAGGCCGAAGCAGGTTAAGCGCCCGCCTCGAAAATCACGCCGGGCATCTGACCAGCAAATAAATCAATGCCTTGTCTGTGTCCCAAGGCTCCAGGAGACGAATTGCATACTGATGGACAATCGGGGTTTAATTTTTTTATTTTAATACCCTCTTGTTAATTTTTCACAAACCTATTTATAATCCATCGCAAGCAAGAAAACCGAAGTGTCGGAGCCGGCTGGCTCACTCCACTCAACGCATCTTCCCCTGATTCAAAAAATGTTGGCCCTGGCTGCAGTGCGGCTGGGGCTTCCGATGCGGGACAAGATAATAAAGGTATTCATAATGACGAGCGAGACGGCAGGAACAACGAAGAATTTGTCGGCTTCACAGGTTGACGTGAAACGCAACGTGGCGGAGCAAAGCCTGATCACGATCTATATCATGGGCAAGGCCTACGAGGTGCCGGACGATGCGACGATCATGGGCGCCATCGAATATGCCGGGCATCAGATCATCCGTGGCGCCGGTTGCCGCGAAGGTTATTGCGGCGCTTGCGCCACCATCTACCGTCTGCCCGGCGACTACAAGATCCAAACCGGACTGGCCTGCATGACCCTGGTCGAGGAAGGTATGTCGCTGGCCCAGATACCCTATGTTCCGGCCGAGAAAGCAATCTACGACATCGAGAAACTCAAGCCTAACGTCAGTGCCATCCAGGAAATGTACCCGACAGTTTTCCGCTGTGTCGCGTGCAACACCTGCACCAAATCCTGCCCGCAGGGGCTTCAGGTCATGGACTATATTCAGGCCGCCAAACGGGGTGACATTGCGGCGGTGATGGATCTGTCTTTTGATTGCGTCGTCTGCGGGTTGTGCATGTTGCGCTGCCCCGCCGAAATCACGCAACCTCTGGTGGGCATCCTGGCGAAGCGCCTGTATGGCCGCTATTTGCGCCAGGATAGTCCGGAATTGGCGGTGCGGGTCAAGGCTGTGGAGGATGGCGTCTACAATGCCGAATACGCCGAACTGATGTCGATGAGCCGCGAGGATTTATCGGATCGCTACTACGCACGGGATTCGGAATAGTAGGTTGGGTTAGGCGCGGTTTTTGCGCCGTAACCCAACATAGCCAGTGTTGAATTTGTTGGGTTACGCGATAAAGCCGCTAACCCAACCTACATGACTCGGAATAGAGAGGATTTAAGATGTATCCAGATTATATGGCGGAGTCGCTCCGCAAAGTGGCGCAGACACGTCCAAAACGTTTGGAGCTGGCTCGGAAATCCGAGCCCGTTTACCCGCCGATGAACGCTGAAGAGCGCCGTGCTGTCCTCGAGGGCTTTCACCCCGATTATGAGGCCAGCGCCCGCCGTCCGGTGCGCGTCGGCCCCAACAGGGACGAGTCGCTGACCACCGAGGTGTCCGATCTTCTGGAATCGCACTCCTGGCTGCGTAGTGATCAGGTAACCCTCGATAAACCGGATTTTGAAACCGACCTGCTGATCATCGGCGGCGGCGGCGCCGGTTGCAACGCCGCGCTGGTCGCGATGAAAGAGCACGGGATACACTCGATAATCGCCACCAAGCTGCGCATGGGTGATGCCAACACGATGATGTCCCAGGGCGGTATGCAAGCCGCCGTGTCGCGTACCGATTCGCCGACGCGCCACTACCTGGATGCCATCGGCGGCGGCCATTTCGAGAACAAGCCCGAGCTGGTCAGGGCGCTCACCGAAGACGGCCCCGGCGTGGTCAAGTGGCTCGAAGACCTGGGTGTGGTATGGGACAAGCAGCAGGATGGTTCGCTGAAGACCATGCACGGCGGCGGTACCTCGAGGAAGCGCATGCTTTCCTGCCGTGACTACACCGGGGCGATGATCATGCGCACGCTGATGGACGAGGTGCGCAACCATCCCGACATGATCACCGTGAAGGAATTCATGCCGGCCGTGGAATTGATCATGGACGACAAGGGGCGATGTGCCGGTGCGGTTCTCTATGACATGGAAAGCGAGGAGTTCTTCACCGTCAGGGCAAAATCCACGCTGATCGCCACCGGCGGCTACGGCCGCCTGCATATCCGCGGTTATGACACCACCAACCATTACGGCGCCACCGGAGACGGGTTGGTGATGGCCTATCGTGCCGGCGCGAAGCTGATGTACATGGACTCCGTCCAGTACCATCCGACGGGTGTCTCGTTCCCCGAGCAGATCGCCGGCTTCCTGGTCACCGAGGCGATCCGGGGCGCGGGTGGACAGCCGCTGAACAAGGAAGGCGATCTGTTCGTCTTTCCACGCGAGCCGCGCGACATCGAGGCTTCGGCCATCATCCGCGAGTGTGTGCAGAACGGCGGCGGCGTTCCGACGCCGTCTGGTCGCGTCGGCGTATGGCTGGATTCGCCGCTGATCGACATGTTGCACGGCGAGGGTTACACCGAGAAGCACTTCCCGGCGATGTATCGCCAGTTCATCCGCTACGGCATCGACATCACGAAGCTGCCGATGCTGATCTATCCGTCGCTGCATTACCAGAATGGCGGTATCGAGATCAACGAGCGTTGCGAGACGGACATACCCGGCCTGTATGTGGCTGGCGAAGCCACCGGTGGCCTGCATGGCCGCAACCGGCTGATGGGCAACTCGGTGCTCGACTACAACGTATTTGGCCGTCGCGCCGGACGGTATGCCGGTGAATACGCCAAGACGGTCAAGCTCGGGAAGCTGAGCCTTGCCCATCTCGATGCCTACGAGAAGGAATTGGCGGATGCCGGCGTGAAAACCGATCTGGTGACCCCGGTGCTGTTGCCGTCCTACGCACCCAAGGATGTCAAGAAGCGCCAGTTGTTGCGCGGGGGCAATACGCTGCCAGGCTCATCGGTGCTGCAAAACCGCCTGTTCGATGAAAGGCCCGGCGCCTGAGGCACCGGAATCAAACTGATGACACATATCGACGACAAGATAATCGAACTGGCTCGCACCGCGCTCAGCTTCGAGTACGGCGAGGAGAACTTCTATCGCCATGCCGCCGAGATGACGAAAAATCCAAGCGGTAAAGCCATGTTCCTGCGCCTCGCGGAAGAAGAATCAGGGTACATGGAAGACATGCACACGCTGTTCAGCGCCATCATCGGCAAGGAAGAGTGGCAGCGTCTTGCCGCCGAAGAAGCCGCTAACGCCCATCCGTCAAAAGTGATCGCCGATATGGAAGCCGCCGTCGCCCACCGCGGACAGGCATCAATCGCCGACGATGCGCAGGCGTTGCGCATGGCGATGGAACTGGAGCGCCGCATCATTCATCTGCTGAAGGATATGTCCGAACACATCAGCGATCCCGCCATTCTCAAGCTGGCCGGAAAAATGATCATGGAAGAAACCTCCCAATATGACGCCCTGCAGGCGCAACTGGATAGCTTGCAGAACGTCGGGTTATGGCTGGACACCCCCGAGTTCCGCATGGATGGAAGGTTCTGAACGGGCAATCTTATGGATACTACCCTACGCATTACCTCTGCCCGTGACGGCAAAGCCTTCGTTGCGCAGATTGAAAAGATCAGCGGCCAGAAGTTGCTGGCCTGTTACCAGTGTGGCAAGTGCTCTGCCGGTTGCCCGATGGCGGCCCACATGGACGTGCTGCCCAACCAGATGATCCGCATGGCGCAACTGGGAATGCATAAACAACTGCTGGCGACACGCGCCATCTGGATGTGCGTATCCTGTTTGACCTGCAACTCGCGTTGCCCGAAAGACATAAAAATCGCCGAGGTCTTCGAAGCGTTACGCCGGACAGCATTGCGCGCCGGACAGCGTGACGACCACCTCAAAATCATGGAGCTGACTCCCGAGGCGCGCAGCGTATTGCCGCCGATTGCCACGATCAGCGCCATGCGTAAATTGACCTCCTGAAGAGTAGCCCTTAATGGGAAATGAGAACAAACCGATGAAGCTTGCCTACTATCCCGGCTGCACGTTGAAAAACCAGGCCACCAACTTCGATGTTTCCACCGTTTCGTCGATGGCGAAACTGGACGTGGAGGTCGAGGAACTGGATCGCTGGAACTGCTGCGGCACGGTGCATGCGCTGGACTCGGACAACGTCATGAACCGCGTGGCGCCGATCACCAACATGATCCGCGTCAAGGAAGCCCAGGCCAGGACAGAAGGCATGGCCAGCGAATTCATGACCAGCTGTGCGATGTGTTACAACACGCTCAAGCGCGCCAACATCGACGTGAAGGCCCGTTCCGACGCGCTGGAAACCATCAATAATTTCCTGTCCCTCGAAAAAACCAAATATGAAGGCGACGTCGAGGTGCTTCATCTGCTCGAATACCTGCGCGACCGCGTCGGTTTCGATAACCTCGCCAAGAAGGTGACAAAACCGCTCAAAGGGTTGCGCGTGGCCTGCTACTACGGTTGTCTGTTGTTGCGCCCGAAGGAGGTCGCCTTCGACGATGTCGAGAACCCGACGATCATGGAAAACCTGATTCGCGCCCTCGGTGCGACACCCGTGGAATTTTCGCACAAGGCCGAATGCTGCGGCGCCCACCTAACGGTCGGCAAGCCAGAGGTCATCGCCGACCGCACCGACAAGATCATGGGTTCGGCGCATGAGGAACGAGCCGACCTGGTGGTGGTGAGCTGCCCGTTGTGCGCCTTCAATCTGGATTTCCGCCAGGATGATGCCAAGCGCCTCAACCCGGACTTTCACAATATGCCTGTGCTTTACTTTACCCAGTTGATGGCGCTGGCATTCGGCTGCGACAAGTCGGCGTTGCGTTTCGACCTCCAGCATATCGATCCGCTGCCGGTATTGAAGGTTCACGGGCTGGATTAAGGAGGAGAGCATGTTTTTCAACGACCTTAAACTGACGCGTGGCAAAGTTTACATCAGCGCTGATTGGTGCAAGGGTTGCGCTTTTTGTGTGCAATTTTGTCCCACCAAAGTATTGGAGATGTCCGATGATTATAACGCCAAGGGTTACCACCCGCCTTACGTGAAGAATCCGGATGCGTGCAACGATTGCAAGTTTTGTCAGCTTATCTGCCCTGAATTTTCCATCTACGTGACACTGGAAGAAGTAACCAACAAAGGAGAAACAAATAAGTGAAGACTGTCGCAGCGGATCCCAAAGGAGTCGATTCCGGCCCACATTTCATGGATGGCGACCACGCGCTGGCTGAAGGCGCGCTAGCCGCAGGCTGCCGTTTTTTTGCCGGTTATCCGATCACGCCCTCGACGGAAACCGCCGAGCGCTTTGCCGAGCGGGCGCCGGAAGTGGGCGCGCTGTTCATCCAGATGGAAGACGAACTCGCCTCCATCGCCGCCAATATCGGTGCGGCATGGGCAGGACAGAAGGTGATGACCGTGACTTGCGGCCCCGGCTTTTCCCTGATGGTGGAAAACCTCGGCCTGGCCTGCATGACCGAAACCCCGATGGTGATCGCCAACGTGCAGCGCGGCGGACCGTCCACCGGCCTGCCCACGCTGACCGCGCAGCAGGACATGATGCAGGCGCGCTACGGCCCGCATGGCGACAACATGATCATCGCCCTGTGCCCGGACAGCCCGCAGGAATGTTTCGACCTCACCATCGAGGCCTTCAACCTGTCGGAGTACTATCGCGTGCCGGTCATTATCCTGACCGACGAGACCGTCGGCCACATGCATGAAAAAGTGGTCATCCCGCCGGCAGACCAGATCAAGGTCGTTCCACGCAACAACTACAGCGGGACGAAGGAAGACTGCCGTCCCTACAAGTTCGACAGCCAGGGCGGACATCCGATGGTGCGTGCGGGCGATGGGTACAACTTCCACATCACCGGCCTGACCCACAATGAAAAGGGCTATCCGGCCATGACCGCCGAGCAGAACAAGATCGTCGTGACTCACCTGATGGAGAAGATCAACGGCAATGCCGACCAGATCATCCGCCTTGACGAGGATCAGATCGACGGCGCCGATGTTGTGGTGGTGTCCTTTGGCATCACTTCGCGGATCGCCGTCAAGGCCATTCAGGATGCGCGCAAGGAAGGCATCAAGGTCGGTTCGCTGCGCATGATCACGATCTGGCCGTTCTGCGAGAAACGCATCCGCGAAATTTCCGCCAAGGTAAAGGCCATCGTAGTGCCCGAGATCAACTATGGCCAGATGGTGCTCGAAGTGGAACGCAACGCAGGCGGCCGCTGCAAGGTAATCAGCGTCAATCACTGCGGAGGTGCGGTGCATGATCCTGAGGTGATCCTGGACGCCATCAGAAAGGCAATGCTATGAGTACCGATATCGGAAAATTCAAGGCCGGCAGCCCGATGGCCAGCACCCTGCGCATGGACCGGATGCCGCATATCTGGTGCCCCGGCTGCGGCATCGGCTCCGAGGTGAACTCCTTTGCCGAGGCCGTCAAGCGTAGCGGCATCGACCCCAGGAAGCTGGTCGTGGTGTCGGGAATCGGCTGCACCGGACGTGTGGCGGGTTATGTCAACTTCGACTCGATCCACACCACACATGGCCGCGCCATTCCTGTCGCAACCGGCGTCAAGCTGGCCAATCCCGAACTGACGGTCGTGGTATTCAGCGGCGAAGGCGACCTGGCCGGTATCGGCGGCAATCACCTGATCCATGCCGCACGGCGCAATATGGACCTGATCGTCATCTGCAACAACAATTTCACCTATGGCATGACCGGCGGCCAGGTAACCCCGACCACGCCCGGCTCCGCCGTGGCATCGACCACGCCCTACGGCAATTACGAATACCCGTTCAGCCTGCCGTTCCTGATGGATGCCTGCGGCGCCACCTACATCGCGCGCTGGACCTCGATGCATTCGCGCAACGTCACCCAGTCGATCGAGGAAGCGTTGCTGCGCAAGGGCTTTTCCTTCATCGAGATTATTTCGCCATGCCCGACGCTCTATCTGCGCCGCAACCGCCTCGGCGACGGCGTCGACCAGTTGCAGAATTATCAGGACAACTCGATTCTCAAGCATGGCGCCGATACCCGTGAGACGAATATCGACTTTCAGGGCAAGATCGTCGTCGGCAAGTTCGTCGAAAAGAACAAGCCCACCTACCTGGAGGCAGTCGACAAATGCTGTGTCAAGCTGGTAGGAGACGATTATCAGCTCTACGGCAAGACCATTCCCGAACGGGAGGCCGAAGAAAAAGCCGAGAAAGAGAAGATTGCCGTCCGCCGTGCCGCCATGCAGGCTGAGGCGGATGCTGAACCTCCGAAGGCCGGGACCAAGGCTGCTGCGAAGAAAGCTGCTGTACCCAAGGCTGCAAAGAAAGCTTCCGCGAAGAAAGCTGCGGCACAGTCCAAAAAAACCTCTGCCAAGCCCGTGAAAAAGGTTGCTGCAAAGGCTCCAGCCAGGAAGACCGCGCCCAAGGCAACAGCCAAGACCAGGGTTGCAGCCAAGTCCGCACCCAAAAAGACCCGCAAGTAAGCAGGAATCGAGCGCATGAGCACAACAGAAATCAGGTTTTCGGGATTCGGCGGGCAGGGCATCATTCGCTGCGCCCTGATCACCGGCAAGGCACTGGCACTGTACGACGACAAGTTCGCCACGATGACCCAGAGCTTCGGCCCGGAGGCGCGCGGCAGCGCCTGCGCCGCGCAGCTAGTGGTTTCCGACGAGCGTGTCCTGTATCCATACCTCACGCAGCCCAGCATTCTCATGGCGCTGTCCCAGGAGGCCTATGACAAGTATTACAGCGAGCTGCCCAAGGGCGGTATCCTGATTGTCGAACATGAGCTGGTGAAGTTGCGCAGCGAACATCCTGATCTCAGGTTGATGCGGGTGCCGGCAACCCGCTATGCCGAAGAACTGGGCAATCGCCTGTTCACCAATCTCGTGGCGCTGGGCTTTTTCACTGCGGTCACCGGCGTGGTATCCGCCGACGCCATGAAGAAGGCGCTGCCCGGTCTGGTTCCCGATCGTTTCCTGAAAATCAACATCAAAGCATTCGACAAGGGCTATGAGCACGGCATCCAGATGATGAGCCAAAACGGAGAAGCCGCGTCATGACGAAGAAGCGCACCGGCGTTTTTGTCTGCCATTGCGGCACCAACATCGCAGCCACCGTCGATGTGGCGAAGGTGGCCAGGGAGATGGCCGGTGAAAACACCGTCGCCTATACCCAGGAATACGTCTACATGTGCTCGGAGCCGGGCCAGGAATCGGTAGTCCAGGCGATCAAGGACAACCAGCTGGACAGCGTCGTTGTCACCTGCTGTTCGCCGAACCTGCATGAAAAGACTTTCCGCGATAACGCCCAGCGGGCCGGCATCAATAATTTCACCTGCGAAATCGCCAATATCCGCGAGCAGTGCAGTTGGGTTCATAACGACAAGGCCAAGGGCACCGAGAAGGCGATAAAAATTTCGCGCAGCATCGTGCGGCGGGTCAATCGCAACAAGCCTATGGATGCGATTGCCGTCAACGTCACACGGCGCGCAATGGTGATCGGCGGGGGTATTGCCGGCATTCAGGCGGCGCTTGACATCGCCAATGCCGGTATCGAGGTGACCCTGGTTGAGAAGCAGGCCACCATCGGTGGCCGCATGCTCCAGCTTTCCGAAACTTTCCCTACGCTGGATTGTTCGCAGTGCGTCCTGTCGCCCAAGATGGTCGAGGTGAAGCGCCACCCCAGGGTCAAGCTGCTGACTTATAGCGAGGTGCAGGAGGTCACGGGCTCCGTGGGCAACTTCCGCGTCAAGATACTCAAGAAACCCACCTATGTGGATCCCGACAAGTGCAAGCTTTGCGATGAATGTACCGTAGTCTGCCCGGTAGTGGTGCCGAACGAATATGAGCTTAACCTGACCGCCCGGCGCGCGATCTATATTCCTTATGCTCAGGCCATCCCGGCCAGCTTCACGCTCGATGAGAGCGCTTGCCTGGGCCTGAATCCTATCGTATGCGGCAAGTGCAAGGATGTCTGCGAGGCCGATGCCATCAACTACGATATGCGGCCCGAAACGATAACAGAGGAAGTGGGCGCTATCGTGGTGGCGACCGGCTTCGATCTCTACGATCAGGAGAATATGCCCGAAATGGGCGGCGGCAAGGTCGAGGATGTGCTCGACGGCCTCCAGTTCGAGCGCCTGTGCTCGGCTTCGGGCGCGACCCAGGGACATGTGCTGCGGCCTTCCGATCACAAGGAACCAAAAGATGTGGTGTTTATCCAGTGCGTGGGGTCGCGCGACCCCGCGAAGCACTGCGCCTATTGCTCCAAGATATGCTGCATGTACACCGCCAAGCACGCGCGCCTCTACAAAAAGCACGTCCCGGACGGACGCGCCTACGTGTTCTACATCGACATCCGCTCCGGCGGCAAGGGCTATGAGGAATTTGTGCAGCGCACCATGGAGGACGACGATACGCTTTATCTGCGCGGCCGCGTCTCCAGGCTCTACCGGCATAACGGCAAGATCAAAGTGCTTGGCACCGACACCCTGTCCGGCCAGAACGTGGAAATCGATGCCGATATGGTAGTGCTGGCGCTCGCCATGGTGCCGTCGAAGGGCACCATTGATATCGCCAAGACGCTCAAGATCGGCCGCGACAAGGATGGTTTCCTGGCCGAGGCTCACCCCAAGCTGCGCCCGGTCGAAAGCGTTACCGGAGGCATCTATCTGGCAGGCGCCGCTCAGGCTCCCAAGGATATTCCGGAGACCGTCGCCCAGGCGGGCGCGGCAGCTTCCAAAGTGATTGCGCTGCTCTCCCAATCAACCCTCAGCCGTTCGCCGCTGATCGCCAAGGTGCGCCGTTCACACTGCACCGGTTGCGGGATGTGCGTTGACGCGTGCCCCTACACGGCGATCCGGCTGGAAGGCGGCAAGGCGGTGGTGAACGAAGCGCTTTGCGAGGGCTGCGGCAGTTGCTCGGCCACCTGTTTGCGCGCCGCCATTGACGTCAAGAATGTCACGCAGTTGCAGATTCACGAAATGATAGAGGCGTGCCTGGCGTGAGAGAAAAATTGTAGGTCGGGTTAGCGGTTTCATGGTTCGACAGGCTCACCACCGACGGACGTAACCCGACATGATCGGCACATGTGTCGGGTTACGGCGCAAAGAACCGCGCCTAACCCGACCTACAACTTCCCGGAATTTAACGAAGGAATTATAGATGTCTGAACAACAAGATTACGAGCCAAGGATCGTCGCCTTTCTGTGCAAATGGTGCTCGTCGGCGGGCAGCGATCTGGCCGGTGTCTCGCGTATCCAGTACCCGGCCAACGCGACACCGATCACCGTCCCGTGCACCGGCGCCATATCGCCGATGTACATTCTGTCCGCGTTCAACAAGGGAGCGGACGGTGTGCTGGTTTCGGGCTGCCATATCGGCGATTGTCACTACATCGAGGGAAATTATCTGGCGCGGCGCAAAATGCATCTGATCATGCAACTGATCGAATTCATCGGTGTCGAGCCGAACCGCTTCCGCATGTCCTGGGTGTCGGCCGCCGAAGGCGCCAAATTTGCCCAGGTCATCACGGATTTCGTTGACGATCTCCAGCCGCTCGGGCCGCAGGACAAGCTGAAGAAGGCGGAGCGCGTATGATCAATGTTCAGGATATCCGCGATACCGCGCGGGATATGCTCACGAAGGGCGAAGTCCGCGCAGTCATCGGCTATCGGCGTGGTTCTCGCGGTATGCTCGCCGAGCCGGCCTTTATCACCGATCCCGCACAAGCCGGCGACCTGGTGTGGGATCCGACCTGTTTCCACAACCTGTCCCTGTATCTGGTCGAAGACCGCAAGTTCCTGACCCACGTCCGTAAGACTGCGAATGCACCCATCGCCATAGTCGCCAAGGGATGTGATGCGCGCTCCATCGTCGTGCTGTTGCAGGAACACTATTTCAAGCGTGAGGATGTCTATATCATCGGCGTTTCCTGCGAGGGCGCCGGAGTGGTGGATGAGCGCAAGCTGGCTCCCCATTTGAACGGATTCCAGGCTACAAACGCAGCTTTCGACGGTGACGATTTCGTATTCACCACTGCGGAAGGCGAGAAGTGTTTGCCGGCACGCGAGGTGATGGCAGACCGCTGCCTCGAATGCCGCATCCCCTTCCCCAAAGAGCACAATATCGTGTTCGGCGAAGACAAAACCGGACGCCAACTGGCGGAGCCGTTCGCCGCACTGACCCGCTTCGAAACCCAGGGAACCGCCGAACGCTGGGACTTCTGGAGCCACCATTTCGACCGCTGCATCCGCTGCTTCGCGTGCCGTTCGGTGTGCCCGATGTGCTATTGCGACGAATGCGTGGTGGACAGCATTACCTTCCCGGTAACCACGGAAACCACGGCAGAAGACAAAGCCAACCGCATCCGCTGGATCGAGCGTTCGGCGGTGCGTTCCGAAAACATCACCTATCTCATGACGCGCGCCATGCATCTGGCCGGACGCTGCACCGATTGCGGCGAATGCGAGCGCGCCTGCCCGGTCAATGTTCCGATCCGGCTGCTCAACAACAAAATGGAGCGGGAAGCCCGCGAACAGTTCGGCTTCGAGCCTGGAGCAAGCATCGGAGGGCCGTCGCTGGTGGCCTCCTTCCTCGATAACGACCCCGGCCAATTCATCAGATAATAGCCATTAGGTAACAGCATGGAAAAGATTTTAGACAAGAAACAGATCGATGACTGGATTGCCGCGCTGACAGACTGGGATGTCCATGCGCCGGTGCTGGATGACGGCATCTGGACGTATCAGCCGGTCCATAGCGCAGTCCGGGGCGCAGTCCGGCTCGATCACCCCAACACCAGCCAGTCGCCCAAGGGATTCGCTTTTCCCCAGCGCGAGATATTTTTTTCGTTCGAACAGATCAAGGGTGAGCCGCCGCGCCTGACGCAGATACTGCCGAAAGAGCAGCGCCATGCCGTGTTCGGCGTGCGCCCCTGCGATGGCCGCGGAGTGCCGCGCATGGACAAGGTGTTCACCGACCATGTCGAAGATCCTTATTACAATGCGCGCCGCAAGAACGTGGCCTACGTGGGATTGGCCTGCAACAAGCCGCCCAGCCCCAATTGTTTCTGCCTGTCGGTCGGCGGCTCACCGGTTTCCACCGACGGCCTCGACGTTCAGATGACCGACATGGGCGACCGCTACTTCGTGAAGGCAATCACCGAAACAGGCAAGGCGCTGATGTCGGTGGCGGGCAGTTTTTTTGCCGAGCCTGCAGCGGACGACCAGAAACAAGTGAAGCAGGTGCATGCCGATGCGGTGGCTTATCCGCAGCGCAAGATCAACGATCCGGATGGGGCACCGGCCAAACTGAAGGTGAGTTTCAACTCTCCGCTTTGGGAGGAAATGGCGCGCGCCTGCATCGGCTGCGGCATTTGCACCTTCCTGTGCCCGACCTGCCATTGTTTCGACATCAACGACGAGGTTCAAAGCAAGGCGCCGCTGAAGGGGCAGCGGGTGCGCACCTGGGACAATTGCCAGTTCCCGGATTTCACCATGCACTCGTCCGGCCACAATCCGCGCGAAAACACCGGCGCACGGCTGCGGCAGCGGGTAAACCACAAATTTCAGTATTTCCACGAAAATTTCGGGATGCATCAATGCACCGGTTGCGGTCGCTGCATCAGCGGATGCCCGGTGGGGATC
>JANLIB010000121.1 GCA_024653675.1 Gallionella sp.
GGTCTATTCATTTATCAGGAGAAGGGCGCGATAAATCACGCCCCTACAATATTTCACTATTGATCGGGGTTTCCATGAGACTGACTAAAATCACCACGCGCACCGGCGACACCGGCAGCACCGGCCTTGCCGATGGCACGCGTGTCGGCAAAGACCACGCGCGCATCGCCGCGCTGGGCAGCGTGGACGAGTTGAACAGCCAGCTTGGCGTGCTGCTCGCCGAGGAGCTTCCGCCCGGCATCCGTGCGGTGTTGTTGCAGGTGCAGAATGACCTGTTCGATCTGGGTGGCGCGCTCGCGCTGCCCGCGCAGGATGTGTTCCCAGCCGGCAATGTTGCATGGCTGGATGAGCAGCTCGCCAGCTACAATGCCGATCTGCCGCCGCTGCGTGAATTCATCCTGCCGGGAGGCTCGCGCGCGGGCGCGTTGGGTCATGTGGCGCGCACCGTGGCGCGCCGCGCCGAGCGCGATCTGGTGGTGCTGTCGCAGAATGACGTAGTGCCGCAACAGGCGCTGCCCTATCTGAACCGGCTGTCGGACCTGCTGTTCGTGCTGAGCCGCTGCATCAACCGGACGCTGGACGTAACCGAAGCTCTCTGGCAAAGGGACAAATAACCGGACTCGTCCCTGGAATCCTGAAATTCGCCAGACTGAAATTCGATAGACTGAAATTAGATAGACCTGAAGTTAAATTACCACCGGCGAAGCCGGTGGCCGCTTCGACAGGCTCAGGACAGGCTTATTGTGTGAGCGCCTTAAAGGCGCCAATAAAACCATGAGCCACCCAAGGCGGCTGTTATTTCCGCCTCCCCCTTTGAAAAAGGGAGAATGAGGGGGATTTAAATAGGTCAGGATTTTGAATTATTAGAGGCGCCCTTACGGTCCACCTGCTCTGGTTTTATAACACGCTAAGCGTCCGGGTATATTGATCTATTGTCCCAGTTTGGCAGCGACCTCAATCTCGGCAACCGCCCAATGCTCGTCAGAGCGCCCCTGGAAACCATGACTCTCGGCGATGAAGTAAGCCGTAGTCTCCACCATGCGATAGCGCTCTTCAGGGGTTGGCTTCGCCATTGCTTTCTGATTGCCGGCTGGCTTGGCCGGGGTGGCCATAGCCTTAATCGCCGGGGCTTTTTTGCCGGAAGCGGGTATTACCGCTTTCTTCACTGCGGGCAGCTTGGTCTTTTTCACCACCGTTTTCTTTGCAGCCGGCGTTCCAGCCGCTTTGCTGGATTTCGTTTTGCCGGATACTGCACTGCCTGTCCTGGTCTTTGTTTTAGCCTTGTCCACCTTCTTTGCAGCCGGCTTCGCCTTTTGTGCCGCCATGATAATCACCTCGCTGATTCCAGGTTGAGATACCCACACAAGTTCACTATGTTCCGCTACATCCTGTCGGATGGTCATTAAACACCCAATTTGCTTGTCATGTCTATCCCGGTCAACCGGTTAGGGTTAAGATATCAAAGCTGAATCCCCGTCCGCTATCGCTTCATTAGCCAAGGAGAGTGCCCTGATGTTCGCCCTGGAAACCTGGGAGTTGCTGAGTTACGTGGTGACAGTGGTCGGTTTGCCGCTGGCGATCGCGGTATTCGTCTTCGAGCAGCGCAAGGAACGCGACAATGAGGAAGAGGAAGTCTATCAACTGCTCTCCGACAATTATCAGGAGTTCCTCAAGATCGCACTGGAAAATCCCGACCTGCGCCTGTTCGCCAGCAACGAAACGCCGGCGCTTTCTGATGAACAGCGCGAGCGTATGTTCATCATCTTCAGCATGCTGATCTCATTGTTCGAGCGCGCCTATCTGCTGCTATACGAGGACGGCATGTCGGAGAAACAGTCAAGGCGCTGGCGTTCGTGGGAAGATTATATGGGCGAGTGGTGCAGCCGCGCCGATTTTCGTACTATGATGCCGGTCTTGCTGCGCGGCGAAGACCCTGCGTTTGCGGCCTATATCCAGAATCTGGCGGCCAGATTGCCTGACTGAACAGCGGGCCGTGGACGCGGGACGAATTGCAGATAATCCGGACAACGGGAAGGGATTATGCTCACGATACTGGTTATCAATTCGAAGGGCGGATCAGGGAAGACCACCCTGACTACTAATCTTGCCGGTTACTACGCCAGCAAGAAAATCAAGACAGCGCTCATGGACTACGATCCCCAAGGATCGAGCATGCAGTGGCTGAAAATGCGGCCCGGCCATGCGGAAAAAATCCACGGCGCCAATGCGGCTCCGCCTAAAGGAGCGACGATACAGCGCAGCGCTCAGGCCTGGATACCCGTGGACACCGATGTCCTGATTGTAGATGCGCCGGCCGGCACAAAAGGCCTGTTACTGCAGGAACTGGTGCGCAGGACAAATTTCATCGTGATCCCGGTCGCGCCCTCTCCGATCGATATTCATGCCACCGCCGATTTTGTCAAAGAACTGTTTCTGTATGGCGGGGCGCGCACCTCCAAGGCGAAGATCGCGGTGGTTGCCAACCGGGTGCGCAGCGCCTCCTCGGTCTACGCTTCGCTTGAGCGTTTTCTTAATTCGCTGAAGCTGCCGTTTCTTACCAGCATCCGCGATTCTGAAATTTATCTCCAGGCCGTCGAAAAAGGTTTGGGCGTGTTCGAAATGGACGAAGCGGTTACTGCCGCAGAAAGGCGGGAACTATTGCCTATCCTGAACTGGGTGGAAGGCCATTATCTCGCTTCGGAGAAAAGGCTCGCAGCTTTCCCGTCCCAGGAAAACTTGCTGCTTCCGAAAAGTTTCGGGTCTCGCCTGGAGGACAAGGTCATAAGCCTTGAAACTTTCAGCTCCACGGGCAAATTCAAAAAACTTTCATGACGCTTCCGTAGTGTTACGCGCTTGAAATAACAGTCCGGGACCGTGATCTGCACTTATGCAGGTTTGATGAACGGTTGTAATGATGCACATGATAAACCGAGATAACCCATTAGGGGGAAATGCCGTTGTAGGAGCCCGATTTATCGGGCGAATATTCACGGTTAACCGCCCGATGAATCGGGCTCCTACACCGAACCGGCAGGCTTTACAGCCAGAAGAATTGCTGGCATTTCTAATGAATTATTTGGGGTAAAAGCGAAAGCCGGAATACAGGATTGTGTCCGTTATTGATCAACCACTGCATGGGAGGCGAATCAAATGGAAAGCGCGAAAATCAAAATGTTGCTGTTGATGCGCGGCAACGCCGGCAAGGAAGTCGCCGCGCTGAAGAAAGCCCTGCGCAAAGCCCTGGGCGAAGGCGCAAAGGCTTATGCCGGGCTGTCAGCCGGCAATGAATTCGACGCCGGAACCGAGACTGCCCTGCGCGCATGGCAGTCCGGCGTGGGTCTGGTGGCGGACGGAATCGCCGGGCCGCGCACCCTGTCCGCGCTGGGAATTTCGCCTCCGGCAAAGCTGGATGTTGTGGTGGACGCCGCCACAGTAAAAAAACTGTTTCCCTACACACGGACATCCAGCATCGACAAGAATCTGCCTTACGTGACGGCAGCGCTGGCGGCCTTTGGCCTGACCGATGTGAACATGATCTGCGCCGCGCTGGGCACGATACGCGCCGAGACCGAGGGCTTCGTGCCGATTGCCGAATTGCCTTCTCACTTCAACACGCTGCCCGGTCAGCCCGCCTTCAGCGCCTACGAATACAAGCTCAAGCTGGGCAACAAGAATCCGGGCGATGGGGCGCGCTTTCGCGGACGGGGCTACGTGCAACTGACCGGGCGTGACAATTACATCAAGTACGGCGACATGCTCGACATACGGCTCGCAGACAACCCGGATAGCGCCTGTGCGCCGGAAGTCGCCGCATGCCTGCTGGCTGCCTTTCTCAGTGATAACAAGGAAAAGCTGGAAGCAGCTCTCGCCAAAAACGACCTGAAGGCCGCGCGCAAAGCTGTCAACGACGGCGACCACGGTCTGGAACGGTTCTCCGGCACTTTCCGCATGGCGCAAACGATGTGGGCAGCAGCCGCGAAACCGCTCGTCAGGGCGTCGGCCAAGGCAGCAGCCCCAATTGCGGCGCGCCGTGCCACCCTCAATGTAACGCGTGACCCGGCGGACCTGCGCGACCGGCAATACATGCCGCCGCCTTACTCGCTGCCGCAGATATTCCCGGCGAATGACAAAATCAGGCGCTTCATGGGCACCTATACCAAAGCCGGACTCATTCTGGATCAGGGACAGGAAGGGGCTTGCACCGGTTTCGGCCTGGCCTGCGTCATCAACTACCTGCGCTGGCGCTCTGCCGGAATGCCGAAAAAGTTCGAGTCGGTCAGCCCGCGCATGTTGTACAAATTCGCACGGCGTTTCGATGAATACGAGGGCGAAAACTACGACGGATCAAGCTGCCGCGGCGCGCTCAAGGGCTGGTATCACAACGGTGTTTGCCTTGAATCCAGGTGGCCTTACGCGGCGGGGGAAAATGCACTCCCCCTATCCGGATGGGACAAAGACGCCATCGAACGAACGCTGGGCGTGTATTACCGCATAGACACCCAGGCCATCACCGACATGCAGGCGGCGATTCTGGAAGTCGGTGCGATATACGCTTCGTCCTATACCCATAAAGGCTGGGACAGCGTGCAACACAGCGCCAGGCCGCCGGCCTCTCATGCCACCCTCCCGGTGATAGCCTACGACGGCAAACCTTCACGCAGCGGCGGCCACGCCTTCGCACTGGTGGGCTTCAACCGCGCCGGTTTCGTGATCCAGAATTCATGGGGAAACAAATGGGGAGCAGGCGGTTTCGCCGTGATTACCTATGCAGACTGGCTGGCGCATGCCATGGATGTCTGGGTCGCCGGCATGGGCGTTCCGGGGGTCGTCTCGGGCCGCCTCGCCTCGGGTGGAAAAAAAGTTGCGGGCGCTGCCGCCGCCGCGCACGCCAACTGGTGGGACGAGGAAAAGGCCTACCAGCACAGCATCGTGCTGGGCAACAACGGACACGTCAATCGCTACGACAAGCTGGACGGAGTCACTCGCACCTTGCAGAATCAGGCGTGCGTGATGCCGGACGCATGGTTCCGGCAGAACCAGCACGAGAAAAAACGGCTGGTGATCTATGCGCACGGCGGACTAAACAGTGAAGGGGATGCGATTCAACGCGCCCAGGCAATGGGACGATATTTCCTGGGGAACGGCTGCTACCCGCTGTTTCTGGTATGGAAGAGCGGACTGCTCGAATCCTTCGGCAACATCCTGGCGGACAAAGTCAGCCCCGGCGCAGCGGGCTTGGCCGGAGGTATCGGCGGCTGGCTGACTGACAAAGTAAGCGACCCCATCATCGAAAAAACCATAGGACGCCCGCTCGCCCGCCCGCTCTGGAGCGAGATGAAGGAAAACGCCGAACTCGCAGCAGAAAGCGGACGGGGCGGCGACCTGCTGACCGAAGCGCTCCGCTCACTGGCCGGCAGCTGGGGCGACCAGTTTGAACTGCACCTCATGGGACATTCCGCAGGATCCATCGCCTTGGGAAGATTACTGGGCAACCTGGCGCAGAAAGGTTTGGCTGACAACATCAAGTCCGTCCACCTGTATGCACCGGCCTGCACGGTCGCCTTTGCCAACCGGCACTACGCTTCACAACCAGAGATCATGAATAAACTGCACATGGACATCCTCGGAGATCAGCGCGAGCAAGATGACAACGTGGCGCATGTCTACCAAAAGTCCCTGCTCTACTTCGTTTCCAACGCGCTGGAGGCAGATTTGCGCATGCCCATACTCGGCCTGGAGAATGTCTACAATCCGCAGTATTCCGGCTGGGATGGCTCGTCAAACGCCGCCGAAGCCCTCACCAACTGGCGCAATGCCGTGGAGATCAGCAAGCTGAAGAACCGCCTGGCCATCCACAAAGAGGAGAAAATCCTCACCCGGCGCGGGAAAGGCGCCGATATGCAAGAGAAGACCGAAAGCGCATCGCACGGCGGCTTCGACAACAATGTCGAAATCATCAGCAAAACGCTGGAGCGCATCACCGGCAAACCACTCGCGCTGCCGGTAGATGATCTGGTTGGGTTCTAGCAAAGTAAAGGCCACGGTTTTTTTAAGGCGCCTTTATTTATCCTGACTCCGTCGCAATACGGCGTTGCAAAAAATTATAACGCTTACATATCAAACATATGCGGCGCGCATGGCGCGCCGATATTTGTTCCTGCTGGATTCCGGATCAAGTCCGGAATGACAAGGTTCATGGTGTTTGCCTGCCGGATCAATAATAAGGGCGCCTCTAATTTTCTGTCATTCCTGAAATGGCTATCAGACACTTACCGCCGTTTTGAATCAATCGCCTTTGTTGTACTTTCGCACCCTTGCAAGGAAATTTATTACTTCCTTCCTGTCAGAATGGCTCATCTCTTCCCTGCCCTGTTTTTTTCTATAACTGTTCATCCGGTCAACGATATTACCCCACTCTTTTGCAGGAAACTGGTCTGGGTCAGGTACGGCATGGCACACTGAACAGAACCAGATGACGTTAAATGCCTGGGATTCTCCGCGTAACAGGGCTGTTGCTGGAAGTCCTCTGAAGCCATTCTTTTCCAGATAGGCAACGATCTCTTGTTTTTCTTTATCAACAGGTATATTGATATCAGGCGAAGCCCCTGCTATAAGTTTGGCGTGATCCATCATCTTTTCAAACCTCATAGGCCAGTCGTCTTTTGAATGCATCCTGGGGCTCGGGAGATTGTGGCACTGACCGCAATACGATTTAAAAAGCGCTGCCCCTTTACTTTGAGGATCGGGCAGCTGGTTCGCCGTCACACCAAATGGAATTACAATTCGTCCTACATGCTTTTCCCATTCGCCTGCCGTGCTGCCGCTGAAATGAAAAAGCATGCCCAAGACCGTTATCAAACGCAAAATATTCAGATTCATGACTCCTCCATTTATTTTTATCAGGATAAATATCTCATGGTTTCGCAAATATTCCAGCATTCAGGGCAAGTGCGACTCGCAAGACAGCCGTGAACGGCACAAATAATTAATTATTCCGATAGGGCGCCTCCAGGAACGCAGGTCTCGCCCTCTCCGCGAAAGATCCCTCCAGCTAATTCAAGCCGCTGGATGCCGGACCAATTCCGTCAAGACGGATTTTCACGTTTCCTTTCTTTGCCTGTTTGCACATTCCCGCGCCCACTTCATTTTTTGTATTCACACATACAGATTTTTTTCCTGATATATCGAACAATTTGATTGATCTCTACATCGGTAAAGCTATCCCTCCAACCCGGCATTCGCCCGAAGAACCCTGTCGAAGCCCCGCCAAATTTGGTAACTTTAAAAAGCTCCTCGTCTGTTCGAGTTGTTAGAAGTTTGGCATTGTTTAAATTCCGGGGTTTTATCCCCCCGACACTTTCTACTGCAAGAGGGCCATTCCCTTTACCGGTTTCACCATGGCAAGGAGCGCAATTCAAATCATAGTTTTCCTTGACGGCTTTTTCATTCCCCGCTTCGTTTTTTCCTGGGCCAGCCTTTGACTTTGACAACTCTCCAGAGAACCCCGCTCCGGAAAAAACCATCACGCTAAAACATAGAACCATAGAGGCTGTCCTCACCCGGTGCTTATTAATGCTCATAATCATTCCCTCCTTCGCTAATTAAAACCCGCTTTCCAAAAGACCCCAATTCCTGACTTTATATAACAGGTTTTGATATAAATCTCCGTGAACCGGAAATATTGATTTCAAAACAATATTTTTCGAAAAAACTTCTGATATCAAATTTGCACATACAGAAACGTCAGAATATGTACAAAACACAGCTCGATACATCACATCCTGCCAGATCTGTATGCAAAGGGTATTTCATTACGGGCGGATTGACTATCGGTGTTTGTATGAATATGGGGTAAGGAAAACGGTAAGTCTGCTATCAGTGTTTGTCTGATAGCACGAGAAATACGTTGGGTTAAGGGGAATAACTGAATGAACGGTATTGGCAGATTCTGTTGAAAAACTCACAACAGGCACAAGATGAATCCACCGTCCCTGGAACTGAGGAATTACTCCAAGTGCGCCCCAATTCTATTTCAAAGATCACTCCACCCCCTGATATTGCGCTATTGATGTAAATACGGGCTTACACTTGTTGCTGACGCAACTCGACGCGCTTCAGATACGCCTCGCGCGCGATCTGCACATCTTCCAGAAAATACGGCAGTTCCTTCAGCAGCATGGCTTGCGGACCATCCACCAGCGCCTTG
>JANLIB010000048.1 GCA_024653675.1 Gallionella sp.
ACCACGGCACTGAGCCCAGAAGCTCAGGCGCGCGAATCGAAGCTGAACCTCGCTTCGACCATGCCGGTGGACGTGACAAAAATGGGTTCGTCAGCGTCTTCTGGCGCGATGTCTGAGGCCGAAGTTCTTTCCCGGATGGACGGGATGAACGAGGCCGAACAGATCGCGCTGCTGGAGTCGATGCCGGGCCTATCCGCACGAATCATGGGCGGTTGATGCCGATCAACGGCCATCGCCCAAATCGTCTGAAAGGACACACGCAATGGCTACCACTGACTTCGGGGCTCTAACCGACCTCGACAAGAAGATTTGGACGCTGAAAACGTTCAAGCAAGGCCGGGACGACTCGTTTTTCGGGTCCAACGGATTCATCGGCGCCGGCACCAGCGATGGCACCAAGCCGATTCACCTGGTCGATGAATTGACCGAAACCGAGCGCGGCACCGAAGCTGTTCTGCCGATGCGCGCCGACCTCACCGGCGGCGGCGTCGTCGGCGACAACGATCTGGACGACAACGAGGAAGCCCTGGTCGTGGATGCGCAAACCATCCGCATCGATCAGCTTCGCAACGGTAAACAACACTGCCGCTTGCACTAGGAATAGTGCTCGAACAACTCTGTTAACTGCTGGGAACTCTGGTTGCCTGGATCAAGTTGCTTGTGTGATAATAACAATATCACATACACGAAATGGTCGAGGTTGATATGCCAGACAATCAGCAACCAAGCTCTGAGAAACATCGGCTCTGCAAGAATTGCAGGGCGGTACGGCCTCTGGTGGATTTTCCAATCTACGATAGGCTTAAAGGAAGTCGTCGCAACGAGTGCATTGATTGCCGACGTGCGTATCAAGCAAAATGGGCGCGCGGAGAGATCAAGGTAAGCAAAAACGAGACAACCAGAACGTGCAAAAAGTGCAATGCCGTAAGGCCTGTTGATGAGTTCGCAAAGGTCTACAGCAAAAACACAAGAGGCACGATGTACCGCCAACACACCTGCATTGATTGCGCAAGACGGGAATATGCCGATAAGGAACGAATTAGACGCAAAGAGAATCCTGAGCACTACCGCGATAAGTACAGGAAATCGTGGGCTCGCAATCGAGACAAGAAACTTGAATCGAGGCGATTAAGTGACAAGAGACTCAGGGATGATGTTTTTAGCAGATACGGCGGATATGTCTGTGTCTGCTGTGGCGAGACCATGCCTTCCATGCTTACGCTTGACCATGTGAATAACGATGGCGCATCGCATAGGAAGGAGAATAAGGCGGCGGCTACTGGACGAGGGCTATCGCTATGGTGCATCGCAAACAACTTCCCGAAAACCATGCAGGTGCTTTGCTACAACTGCAACATCAGCAAGTACAGGAATGGTGGAATTTGCGAACATAAACTCAGAGAAGGCTCAACGACTATCCCGGAAGGGAGTACAGCCAAGCGGCTGGAAATGCAGAGCACCCAAACAGGGTGAAGATATAGTCTGGTCTGCACGGTGACGTGCAGCTGCCATTGCTCCCCGGCGATGGCGGGTGTGAAAGTAGCGAGTCACACTGAACATAACGGTAAAAAGCAGGGGTCGCCTGAGCGAGCAGCGCACGGTTCTGCGCTTCCGCACCGAGGCGCGCGATGCCCTGGCCTTCTGGCTGTCGGATACCATCGATGAACTGATGTTCCTGACCGCTGCCGGCCGCGCTTACACCCTCAACACCGACGGGTCCACGCGCGCAACCTCGCAACTGACGCAGTTGTCCTTCGCGTCGGATGTGGCGGCGGCTTCGACCAACCGCATCATGTACGCGGGTTCGGCCACGTCCGAGGCCACGCTGACGGCTTCCGACAAGATGTCCTGGGACTTGGTGATCCAGGCCAAGGCGTTCGCCAAGCGCAAGCGGGTTCGCCCGATTCGTGCCGGCGGCCGTTCGTTCTACATCCTGGTGTGCTCGACCGAGCAGTGCCGCGATCTGGAACAGTCGCCGGACTACAAGAGCCTGACCGCGCAAGCCATGCCGCGCGGAACGGACAACCCGCTGTTCACCAACGCCAAGAAGGTCGTCGGCGATGTCGTGATCTATGACCATCAGAAGGTGTTCAACACCTTGGGCCTGTCTTCGGGCTCGCGCTGGGGTTCGGGTTCGACCGTCCATGGCGCGCAGGCGATGCTGATGGGTGCGCAAGCTCTCGGGTACGCGCAACTCAGCGGCAAGTCGGCGGGCTGGTCGGAAGGCGACAAGACCGACCACGGCAACAAGATGGCCATCGGTATCGGTCGCATGATGGGCATGCTGAAGCCGCAATTCAAGAGCCGTTACGACGCGCAAGCGCGCGAAGACTTCGGCATCGTTTCCATCAAAACCGCTGCGGCGGCCAACTAAGGAGGGTATGTCATGACTGCTCGTACCCAAGTGAAGTTCCAGCTCTACGACATGGACGGCAAGGCCATCACCGCCTCTGGTGGTGTGTGCTACGTCGCCGCTGCCGATGACGCTGCCAAGAACGCCATCACCGACAAGGACGGCACCGCACTCGCCAATCCCCGCGCCCTCACGGCTGGCGGTTGCGAGTTCCACGTCCTGGCCACGGTGGCGACTGTCGATCTCTACATCATGGCCCCCGGCGGACAGTTCGTCGTCAAGACCGATGTGGTGCCTGGGACCATTCAGACCATCAAGGTCGACACCAACCAGCGCAATCAGGTCGCGGTAATTCCGTTTGCGATCGGCGATACCAGCGCCGCTGCCGAAACCGATACCGGCTTCGACTTCCCGACTGCTTCGGCGGTTCTCCCGACTCCGATGGTCCGCGTCTTGACCGTCGACGCCACGGAAACCATCGACGTTGGCCTGTTGTCGTCCGAGTCGAGCGGTGACGCCGATGGCTTCATCAACGCGGTGGCGCTGGATACCGCCGTGCTGGTGAAGGCAACCCTGCTGGCGTCCGGCGACACCATGGGCGCTTTGCTGTCGGTGCTTGACTCGGCCAACTCTGGCGATGACGCACCGGAAGCCCATGTCGTCACGGG
>JANLIB010000052.1 GCA_024653675.1 Gallionella sp.
CTTCTTGTCGAAAACTCTACCGTTTCCTTACGACTGTGTCTAAACAGAATTCCAAAATGAAAACCGGTTAGAATTACCCACCGATACCACTGACGAAGCGAATTTTTAGAGGTGCCCATAATTATTTTTCACTTCCACGTAATGTTCGGCTGAATATCTCAGGTAGGCGATTTCTTCAGGCGTAAGCGCGCGGATGGCTTTTACGGGACGTCCTACATACAGCATCCCGCTCTCCAGCACTTTGCCCGGCGATACCAGGCTGCCTGCGCCTATCATTACCCGGTCGGGAATAACGGCGTCGTCCATGATGATCGAACCCATCCCGATCATGCACTCATTTCCGATCGTGCAGCCATGAAGAATGACGGAGTGGCCGACAGTCACATAATCCCCGACTACCAGAGGCGACCCATCGGGCTTGTCCGGGGTCTTGTGGGATACATGTCCCATCGTGAGATCCTGCACGTTGCTGCACCGCCCGACCACAATGCGGTTCACATCGCCGCGCAGAACTGTGTTGCACCAGATCGAACTGTCATCGCCGATAGTTACATCTCCGATGATCTGGCTGGAGGCATGGGCATAGACACGCGCGCCGAGAGTCGGCATGGTGTCGAGATAAGCAGCTAGAGGCATGAGTGCTCCACAGATGAAAATGATAAATCGGCGAATGGCGGGTACGCGTTATTCAGCGTCCCGGACAGCATTTTAACCTTTTCCGAAAACCTGGGCAGCTGCCAGAAGCTGCCCATCCTGACCCCGTGCGCCCAACAAGGATATTCCGAGCGGGCAACCGTCTTGTTCCATCAGCGGCATCGAGACTTGCGGCAGCCCGGCAACGGTAGCGATGCAGGTATGCCTCATCGTGTTGATGCGCGATGCCCTTGCTTCGCCTATAGACCTGCCCTTTAACGGCGCGATGCCGGGGGCGGTCGGGAAAATAATGATGGTGCCGGGAGGAACGAGGCTTTCGATCTGGCTGATCAACTGCTTTCTGACCAGCCTGTTCTGCTCCATCCCGTTCCGCGTGACAGAGGATATTTTTTCCAGCCTGCCGCGTATCTCTGTGCCGAATGCGTCGAGATTCTGGAAGATCCATGCACCGTGCGCCTGATTCAACTCCCACCACTGGATATTTCGCAGCGCTTCGATCCAGGTCGGGAAATCAGGCTTGCCCAATTCGGCCTCGGCAATCTCGACGGGCAATCCGGATAACCGTTGAATAAAGGTGTCGTACTTCGATGCAGCGCCGGGTTCTTTCGTGCCGAACAGGTCGCGCGCGATCACGAATCTATCGGCCTTGAACTCCTGGATTTCGATGCCGAGCAATACGCTGCCCACTCTTGCCAGCACATCCGGCGTCCGGGCAAACCAGCCAGCCGTATCGAAGCTGGGCGCCATCGGGTGTATGCCTTCCAGCGAAACGGCGCCATGTGTCGGGCGGAAACCGTAAATGCCGCAATACGATGCCGGTATGCGCATCGAGCCGGCCGTATCGGTGCCCAGCGCAAAATCCACCAAGCCGCTCGCGACTGCCGATGCGGAGCCGCTGGAAGAACCGCCCGGAATCCTGTTCGGGCATCTGGAATTTAACGGCGTGCCATAGTGGAAATTTTCTCCGTCGAGCGAAAACGCCATCTCGTCCGAGATCGTCTTGCCGAGCAGCGTAGCGCCTTCGTTCAGCAGCATCTCGACGGCAGGCGCAGTTGTCTGCGCTACCGGGTGCGTACTCTTCCAGCGCGGATTCCCGGCACCCGTGACGAATCCTTTGACATCGTAAAGCTCCTTCACCGCAAAGGTCAGCGAGGAAAGTTGCCCCTCATTTTTTGGAGGGACAATAATCATTTCACCGGGGACGAAAGCGTTGCAGGTATCGACTGGCGTCATAGCAGATTCATTGAATAGATAAAACAGGCGGGTTTACACGAGTACAGAGGTGAATATCAGGGACTCGACTTCCTTTCTTTTCTCTGTTCCGGGGAAACCGATATTGAATTTTTTGCTAGAGTGCGTCGCAAATACACACGGCGACCGAAGACTGATGTCAACTTAGTAAGTAGATTGGTTTCACAGCCAAGCAAGTAAATTATTGCACTGCCAAAACTGAAATATGCCCAGCTCCGCCGGAATTAGCACGCGGTCGGATGATGATTTCCACATCTTGATTGAGCGCCGTCAAGAACTCCATAAGACGTTCGACAGAGAACTGATCGAGCCGGTAGTTTTTCAGAGCTGAGACTTTGGGTTGCGGGATTACAAGCAACTCCGCTATTTCTCGCTGTTTCAGCTTGCGGTTTTTTAGCAATTCATTTACGGCCAGAGCCAGGCGAGTCTTAGTCTGACGTTCAGCAGAATCCGCATAGCCTAGGTCAGCAAAAACGTTGGTGCTACCGCGGGTAATTGTGCTCATGGTTTGCTACTCCTTTCGTAATCCACTTGGGCGCGTTTGAGGCGCTCGGCAATCAGGTTTACATCTTCCTGCGGGGTCTTGATGCCGGTCTTCGATTTCTTCTGGAAGGCATGAAGAACATATACCAATTCCTCAAACCGCACGGTATAGACCGCACGGAATGTATCTCCTCGATGATCCTCAACAATCTCGAAAATCCCAGGCCCTTCTCCTTTCCATGGCTTGGCCTTTGGGTGCTTGGCACCAAGTTGCGCCAAGCCCAGGGCATAACCCATTTCGTCCTGCACCTCAGTGGGAAAGGCCAGGTAGTCTTTTTTAGCCGATGCCACCCAATGCAGAGGCTTTTCACGCGAAAGGCTGGGAGGAATGTGAACCATGTATATTTATACCAAGACTGGTATATATCGTCAAGTAATATTTGCTTGAATGCACTTGAATAACTGTACGTAGCAGCAATAGCACTTTGATATTTCGTTGCCTGACAATGGACATTCACAAAGGGCCGTTTTCCATTCGTTCGCCGCGAATGGAGATAGAGCGCAGCCGCTTCTCGATCCACGCCTGCGGGTAACCCTTGGCCTGATAAAGCACGCGGGCGCGGGCGCCGGCCAGTTCCGGATTTTCGATTTCCTTCACCCGCTCGTAGCCCACTTGCCCCAGCCAGCGTTTGAAGGGTTCCGCTTTGGGCGAAGGGATGGATTGAATAACACGGAACAAGGTTTCCGTATTGGCGCAATCGGTATCCCGTTGTTTTCCGTCGGGTGCGGTGAGTTTCAACCGTACGATTTTTTCGTACGGTTGCTCGGAACCCGCTTCTTGAGCCAGTTTTCGCTTGAGATCAGACCAGTAGCGTTTGGGGATGGCCGTTTCGGAAAGAATTCCCACCACGTCGATGATCGAGAACCACCATTCCTCGTTGTGCCAAGTGCGGCGGATTGCCTTTTCCTGAAAGACCACAAGATGGTTTTCCGGTTTGCCGGGAATCGCGGTTTTTTTGCTCATGGCGTTTTCCTCCCTGATTCTACGTTTACTCTCATCCATTGGTGATGCGCGCCACGTTCATCGCTGTGTATGGCAAAGGCGAAAAACGAGCGTAGCGAAGTTTAGAGCTTGCGGCCAAAGCGCAACGCCTGCGGCAGGCAGTTTCAGTCGGTTACATTTTGTAACCGACTCGCTACCCTCTTTACGCAGCCGATTTTTCAGCGCCTTCCATTTCTATTTCTCGATAAATGCGATGCTGTACCTGAATAGCTCGATCTCACCGGGTACGCAGGCATTGCAGATATCGACTGGTTTCATAAGCTGGCTTATTGAATAGATAAAACGGGCGAGTTTACACAAGTACAGAGAGCAAAGAGCTGTATCAAGATATTACATGCGCCGTTCATCAATGACAGCTACCGACATAAAGGAGTTATTGGATGATCGAAGGCAAACTGGCTCGCCGGTTCGGACAAATCTGATAATTGGTCTTTGCTGGTTCTGATTTAACAACTTGTTAGCTAAACAGCTTTCTGACAACACTAGACCCAAGGTACTCATATAGAGAGTGCTTTGTTGTGTCCTTGCTGTCTATGTGGCTTGCTAGTAGCTGACCTACCAGTACTTCCCACGGCTTCTGTGTTCCAAGAAGCGCAACGACCACGTTTCGGATATCCTTAATCTTTATCGTCCTTCGGTTGTCAAAATTTTTCGAAAGTTTTGCAAGTGATGCTGATGCTTGATGCTTTTCGTGCTGTGATGCCCATTCAGATAGTAGATTTCGAAATTCGTCGGCGCTATACCCATGCAATTTCAAGCATTCATTCGTTAGCATGATATTTTCAATTGCGTAGCAATTGAGTCGAGCTCGTGACACACATCCCACATCGTCGATATCACACTGTTGTGATTCGTCCAGATCCCTCAATGAAAACCCTTTTGGTTCATCATAAATTGCGGGAAGAAAATCATTAAGCCATATCTCCCATGTGCTCATCTCGCTTACGGTGCCCACAACGCACGGGCTTAATTTGAACCGACCATTAGCGCTTCGAATCAGCTGCTCAATTACCCGTTTGTCGTCTTCTCCCTCAACCAATAATACAGGGGAGCGGTTGAACTGGGTTGACAAAGGATGTGCGCCAAACACCGGCAATATTTCGTGGCATATGGGATTAAACCTAAAATTGCTAAAATCGGTTTGATCCTTCACGGTTATAGGCACGATCTGGAGATCGGCCTCCCTAGAGAAAGAGCCGATTATTGCTGTGCTATGGGTTGCTAAGACTACTTTGAAATTATATTCTGTAGCGACTTCTTCAATGAAGGCAATGAACTTCTGTTGAAGGTCTGGATGAAGATGGACATCTGGCTCGTCAAGGAGAAGCACCTTGTTTTCTTTCGATTCCTGCGAGAACACAAGTACCTCTATCGTAAGCGCGATTAGCTCCGCCTCACCGCTAGAAATTTGGTCTTCTGGAATAGTATTTCCAGTCTTGTTGTGAATGCTAAATCCGGCACGATCAGCGCGCCTCAGCTCTATTGCTGGTAGAAGTGCATTAATCTTGGAGAGCGTATTGTTAAACGAATAGCTAGCGTCGTTGCGCTTCTCCAAGTTTTGCTCGATTTCCCGCAGTACCAACACCTCAAGGTTTCGGAACTGAGCGGCACTTTGTTGGCGAAATTGTTCCGTCCTGTTCTTTTGTCTATCGTTGATGATCCAATTCTCGTCGTTCGATATATTGAGATCGACATTCGGATCGTACTTGAGCGTTCCGCCTCTTTCTGGAGATATATATTTTGTGTTGAATGTATTCACTCCTTTTAGACTTCGAAGCAGTGTGCTTTTCCCAGAGCCGTTTTTGCCCAGAAGGACGGAGAATCGAGCGTTATTTACCAAGTCGATTAGAGTCATGGGTGAGCCGTTTAACTAACAGTTATTAACCAGATGCCTGCATCCGAACATCTGTTTTTACTATCTGCATCGCCTTGAAGCGGGCGCTGGTGGCGTACAGCACGCGACACATAGCTGACGGTTTGATCGATAGAGTGTGACGGGCGATACAAACCAGATATTCAACGCCCTTTCTGAACATAAAACTAAAGTCCGGCGTGTCACTTATGGTGCGCGTCCAACCGCAATGAAATAAGGATTGCCCAAAGCTGTGAATGTGCTGATAGGTGTGAGCGCACCAGTGATAGAAATGCTGTATGCCGAGTAGTTGCTGGAACCATAATTCGCTGCAATGAGGAACTTACCGCTAGGGTCAGCAGAGACGGAAATGGGGAAGGTTCCCGCTGTATATGTCCCGATAGGTGTGAGTGTTCCCGTAGCTGATATTCCAAAGGCCGAAACATCGTCCGATCCGAAATTGGCCACATAAAGGAACTGACCACTTGGATCAATAGTGATGGAGCCGGGTGCAGCTCCCTGTGTGTACGCCGCGGCTGTGCCTGTTGTATACGTGTTTATAGGCGTGAGTGTTCCCGTAGCTGAAATTCCAAAGGCTGAGATCGATCCCGTAGACGTAATGCTAGATGGGGTATTCGTCACATTATTATATACGTAGAGAAACTTACCGCTAGGATCAACAATGACGGATGATGGGAGAGTTCCCGCTGTATACACCCCGATAGGCGTGAGTGTTCCCGTAGCTGAAATTCCAAAGGCCGAGACGTCGTCCGATCCATTATTTGCCACATAAAGAAACTTACCGCTAGGGTCTACAGTGATGGAGCCTGGCGCTGTTCCCGCTGTGTAAGTCCCGATAGGCGTGAGTGTTCCCGTAGCTGAAATTCCAAAGGCCGAGACGTCGTCCGATCCATTATTTGCCACATAGAGAAACTTACCGCTAGGGTCAGTAATGGCATATGTTGGGGTAGTTCCCGCTGCGTATGTCCCGATAGGCGTGAGCGTTCCCGTAGCTGAAATTCCAAAGGCAGAAATACTTCCAGCGATAGTCCCAAAAGCAGGGGTATTTACTGCACCCCTATTAGCCACGTAAAGGAGCTTGCCATCAAGGGTAAGAGTAATGGAAGTTGGAGCTGTTCCGGTTGTGTTCGTCCCTATGAGGGTGAGCGAGCCAGAATTAGCATTTATGCTATACGAAGAGATAAAATTTGATCCTTGATGTGAGATATAGGCTAGGCCAGATGCAGCAACGCAAATTAAGCTAATGTTGTTAACACTAGCATCGACTGTGCTTGTCCCATTGTTGACTTCGCAAACTTGCAGTGGTGTTGAGGGTTGAGTGAGCACAGTAACATTGTAGCTGGCACCAATTGCAACTGAGGCAGGGAAGCTAAAGCTTGTGCTATTCGCCGGGATAGTGATGTTATCACCCGCATTGTTCTGCAATACTAGCCCCGTGCCAGTCAATCCACTGATGGTGCCTCCTAAAGGGCTGGTAGTAACATGCCAAGTCGCTGAGGTCGAACCCACAGAAATGGTTGCAGAGTTCATCAAGCTATAACCTAGTGAAGTGACTCGCATTGCAATAGTGTCACCATCTTGTACCGTTGAGCTTGTGCCCGATACAGCAACGCTATTTATTATGATAGTTGTTGCCGTATTTACCGTAACAGGCGCAACAATACCTGCGCCCAGACCAGCGACAGTGATAGGATTGCTAGTGATTAATTGCACCGGACTGGCAGCGGCCACATCAATAAATGTGAGACCTGTTACTGGCACAAGTCGTTGGGGTAGTATTCCGGAGCCACTTTTATCAACCCACTCTTCAAACTTGGGCGCAACAATAGTGACGCCACGATTTGCATAGTAGGTCTCTATGTTGGTTCTTACTGTGGTCAGATCAATTTGTGTTGCTGCCAGGTTTCTCGATGTAATAGTGGCAGCACTGGTTATCGTACCTGTGTTTGCGATTTGTGCTGCGATGGTGTTAACGTAATTGGAAAGCTCTGCGGGTTGCGATGTTGAGTTGGCAATAGCTGCATTGGTTGCCATCTGGGAAAGAATAGTTGAGACAGCAAGCAATACTGAATCGGCGTCAGTGGTGCCATCGATTTTCATTGAATAAAGTGTAGATAGGCCATTGACCTTTGTATAGTCGATACCGAATGCTGCTAGGACTTCGTTTTGCGACTGTGTGTTGGCCGCTGCATAACTGCTACCTTGCAAAAGCAACGCTTTGAGTCGCTGCGATTGAAGTGACGTTAAGATATTGACGGTTACTATCGAATTGATATTTAAATCTGCGACAGCTCTAAGCTGGATTCTAGTCGTAGCGAGCTGTCCGGTTAGCTCATCCATGTAGAAACCATCACCCACAACTTCGACAAGGTGTTTTCCAATCTTCGAGGCAACCGTAAATTTCCCCAAATCATCGTACGTTTGTACGTTATAGACTATGCCAGTTGGATTCAGGCTTTCATCTAGTTCATTGACGGAAACCTGGGAGCCGATTACGAATGGCCCCTTCTGAAATTGTCCGGATAGATTGTAGATGCCTGTCACACCCGATCCGTCGCCACCACCACATGCAGCCAGCAACAATGAAGTAACCAGCCAAGCCAGTGCAATCCCGATGTATTTTGTTTTCATCTCGATCCCCAATTAATTGCGCAGTCCGAAAACGGAATAAGCATACTCTTAATTCCATAACAGTAACATGGATTTTATGCCTAGTTTTCCAACGATAAGTTGATAGCAATATATCGACTAGTGTTATTAATTCTGAACGTCCGCTTTTTGGCTAAGCTGTCATTCGCAACTAGTCAATTTCAGACCCACTCGGATACTGCAACGACACACGTATCTATCGAATCCACACCGTCTTCGCGTTCACAAATTCATGCATCCCCAGCTTCGATAATTCGCGTCCGTAGCCCGAGGCCTTCACGCCGCCGAACGGCAAACGGGGATCGGATTTGACCATGCCGTTGATGAAGGTGCTGCCGGCCTGAATGTTTGCCGCTAACTTTTCGGCGCGCGCCGTGTCTTTGCTCCAGATCGACGAGCCGAGTCCGAAGCGGGTTTCGTTGGCGATGCGCAGCGCATCAGCTTCGCTTGCGGCACGGATGATAATCGCCACCGGGCCGAACAGTTCTTCGTGCCAGGCACGGGTGTCGGCGGTGACTCGATCGAGGATCGAGGGCTGGTAGAAGAATCCTTCGCGCTCAACCGGGTTGCATCCTGTCACTGCCACCGCACCCTGCGCGATGGAATCGCTGACTTGCATGTGCAGCGTATCGCGCAAGTCGAGGCGCGCCATCGGGCCGATTTGCGTGGCGTCATCCATCGGGTCGCCGACCTTGAGTGCATCCACCCGGGCCTTGAGTTCGCGCAGGAATTCATCCGCGATCTGCGGCACGACGATGAAGCGTTTGGCGGCGATGCACGATTGTCCGCAATTCATGAAGCGCGAGGCAATTGCCATGTCGACGGTCAATTCCATATCGGCATCGTGCAACACAATAAAAGGGTCTGAGCCGCCCAGTTCCAGCACGCATTTCTTCAGATGCTGCCCGGCGCACGCCGCGACCTTTCGTCCGGCGGCTTCCGATCCGGTGAGCGTGACCGCATGCACATGCGGGCTGGCGATGGCCTCGGCTACCTGTTCGACTTCGATCATCAGATTCGTGAATACGCCATCCGGTAAACCGCAATCGCGGAAGATGGCCTCGATAGCCAACGCGCACTGCGGCACATTTGGCGCATGTTTCAGCAGCAGCGCATTGCCCGCCATCAGGGCAGGAGCGGCGGCGCGGAACGCCTGCCAGAACGGGAAGTTCCACGGCATGACGGCCAGCACCACGCCGAGCGGGTGATAGGCGATATAGCTATTGCCGGCTTCCGTTACCACCGGTTCGGTGCGCATGAATTCTTCGCCATGCTGTGCGTAGTAGTCGCAGACGCTCGTGCATTTCTCGACTTCGGCGCGGGCTTCGCGCAGCGGCTTGCCCATTTCCTGGGTGATGAGGATTGCGTATTGGTCACGCCGTGCATGCAACTGCATTGCTGCATTGCGCAGCACTTCGGCACGTTGTGTGAAAGAAGTTTGCGCCCAGGCTTGCTGCGCGCGGTGGGTTTTCTCCAGCGCCTGCTCCAGATGGCTGCTGTCCCAACTGGCGTAGGTCTGAATCAGTTGGTTGGTGGATGGGTTGAGGCTGGTAAATGGCATAGCCGGAGTGTAGGTATTGTGTAATTCCAATAACTCGGTAGGGGCGTGATTTATCACGCCCCCATTTTTGGCACATCATATGGATAAGGGCGCGATAAATCGCGCCCCTACAATGCTACGACTTCAGCGCGACGAATACTTCGTCCAGCATCTTCTTGGCGTCGCCGAACAACATGCGGTTGTTCTCTTTGTAGAACAGCGGATTGTCGACGCCCGCGTAGCCGGAGGCCATGCTGCGCTTCATCACGATCGAGGTCTTGGCCTTCCACACTTCCAGCACCGGCATTCCGGCGATCGGGCTGTTCGGATCGTCCTGCGCGGACGGGTTGACGATGTCGTTGGCGCCAATGACCATCGCGACATCGGTATCGGGGAAGTCCGCGTTGAGCTCGTCCATTTCGAACACGATGTCGTAGGGCACTTTGGCTTCGGCCAGCAGCACGTTCATGTGGCCGGGCATGCGGCCTGCCACCGGATGGATGCCGAAGCGCACGTTGACGCCCTTTTCGCGCAGATACTTGGTGATCTCGCAGACCGTGTGCTGCGCCTGCGCCACCGCCATGCCGTATCCCGGCACGATGATCACGTTCCTGGCTTCGCGCAGCAGTTCGGCAGTTTCGGGCGCACTGATAGCCACCACTTCACCGGCAGGTTGCGCGTCGCCGCTGGCCGCGACAACTGTGCCGCCGCCGGTGCCGAAGCCGCCCGCAATCACACTGAAGAAATTGCGTGCCATCGCCTTGCACATGATGTAGGAAAGGATGGCGCCGCTTGATCCCACCAGCGCGCCGGTGACGATCAGCAGGTCATTCGACAGCATGAAGCCGGTCGCCGCCGCCGCCCAGCCGGAATAGCTGTTCAGCATCGATACCACTACCGGCATGTCGGCGCCGCCGATCGCCATCACCATGTGGATGCCGAACAGCAGTGCAATCACGGTCATCACGGTCAGCCCGATCATGCCTGCGCTTACCGTTTCGGCGTGCAGGAAATGCCAGCCGAAATAAATGACGATCAACAGGCCGAGGAGATTCATCCAGTGGCGCGCGGGCAGGAGCAGGGGCTTGCCGCCGATCTTGCCGGACAGTTTGCCGAAGGCGATGATCGAGCCGGAGAAGGTTATCGCGCCGATCAGGATGCCGATGTAAATCTCAATCTCGTGGATGGACTTCTCCGCCCCGACTAATTGGGCCGATGCTGCCGGGTCTACGTAATTCGCATAGCCGACCAGGCAGGCGGCCAGACCCACCAGGCTGTGCATCAGCGCGACCAGCTCGGGCATTTGCGTCATCTTCACCACGCGGGCGGCGTAGAGCCCGATGCCGCCGCCGACCACCATGGCGCCGATGATCCACGGAATGCCGGCCATGGTGACGCGCGGGCCAAAGATCGTCGCCAGCACGGCAAGGGTCATGCCGATCATGCCGTAGAGGTTGCCGCGCAGCGAAGTCTCTGGATGGGAGAGTCCGCCGAGGCTCAGTATAAAAAGAATCGTCGCGCCGATATATGAAACGGTTACTAGACTTTCAGACATGATTGTTTACCTTAACTTTAACATTTAGTTCTTGGCCGGTAGCTTGTAGCGGGTAGCAAAACCAGGTTGGCTACCCGCTACAAGCTCATTTGCGGAACATCGCCAGCATGCGCTGGGTGACGGCGAAACCGCCGAACATATTGACTGCGGTGAGCGCGATGCCTGCCAACGCCAGCCAGCGTATCAAGCTATCCGGGCGGTTAAAGCCACCCAGGAGTGAGAGCGGCGGCGCGATCTGCACCAGGGCGCCGATGGCGATGATGCTGCTGATCGCATTGGTGACGCTCATCAGCGGCGTGTGCAGGGCGGGCGTGACATTCCACACCACCATGTAGCCGATGAAACAGGCGAGTGCGAAAACGGTGAGGTGTCCGAGGAATGCAGCGGGCGCGCTGGCGCCGATGAACCAGAACAACGCAGCCGCGACCCCGAACATGATTGCTGTTTTTGCGCCCGAAGCCGGTGCACCGCCTCCACCATGCCCGTGGCCCTTGGTGGCCGGCGCAGCCACTTTTGCGGCAGCAGGTTTGGCCGGCGCCGCTGGAAGTTTTGGTGCGGGTGGCGGCCAGGTGATATTGCCTTCCTTGATGACCGTCAGGCCGCGGATGGCGTCGTCGTCCATATTGACGTTGATGATGCCGTCCTTGGTCTTGCACAGTTCTTCGGTCAGGCGGAACAGGTTGGTCGCGTACAGCGTCGAGGACTGCTTGGCCAGGCGGCTGGTCAGGTCGGTGTAGCCGACGATGGTCACGCCGTGCTTCACCACCGCCTGGCCGGGCTCGGTCAGCTCGCAGTTGCCGCCGCGCTCGGCTGCCATGTCGACGATGACGCTGCCCGGCTTCATGGACTGCACCATTTCGGCGGTGATCAGTTTGGGCGCGGGCTTGCCCGGGATCAGCGCGGTGGTGATGATGATGTCCACCTCTCTGGCCTGCTTGGCATACATCTCGCGCTGGGCCTGCTGGAAGCCCTCGCTCATCACCTTGGCGTAGCCGCCGCCACCGGAACCTTCTTCCTCATACTCGACTTTCACGAACTCGCCGCCCAATGACTTGACCTGGTCGGCCACTTCGGCACGGGTGTCGTTGGCGCGCACGATGGCGCCCAGGCCGGCGGCGGTGCCGATCGCGGCCAGGCCGGCCACGCCGGCGCCGGCGATGAAGACCTTGGCCGGAGGCACTTTGCCCGCAGCGGTGATCTGGCCGTTGAAAAAGCGGCCGAAGGCGTTGGCGGCCTCGATGACGGCGCGGTAACCGGCGACGCCGGCCTGGGAGGTCAGGGCGTCCATCTTCTGCGCGCGGGAAAGCTGGCGCGGCAGCGCGTCGATGGCCAGCACGGTGGCCTTTTTCGCCGCCAGTTGCTGCATCAATTCCGGGTTTTGCGCCGGCCAGATGAAGTCGATCAGGGTGCCGCCTTCGCGCATCAGGCCGACTTCCTCCGTCGTCGGCACGCATACCTTGAAAACGATGTCGGACGAGGCCCACAGTTTGGCCGCGCCGTCGATGATTTCCGCGCCTGCGGCGCGGTAGGTATCGTCGCTGAAATTCGCCGCATCGCCGGCGCCGGATTCCACGGCGACCTTGAAGCCCAGTTTGATGAGCTTTTCAACGACATCGGGCACCGTGGCCACGCGCTTTTCACCCGGGGCGATTTCCCTGGGGATTCCTATCATCAGTGTCATGGAGTTTTCCGTTTCGATTAAAGTTGTTTTGGTTTGCCGCACCGGCTTGCTTGCCGCTTTGGCTTGTTTATTTTTTCTGGTGCACCATCAGGATGTTTTGCTGCATCGCCGGAATGTCGTTCATCCCGGATGCGCGGAGGCGCGATGTTACTTCAAAAATCTTCCCTCCATCAACCTGCTTTTGCGGTTTTTCCCTTGCATTTTGCGCCGTGCCGGGGTTGGGACATGGCACGGCGCCCTCACGAAGGATATTCCCCGGTTCGTTGGGTCGCGGAGGGGGGTGGGTCGCCGCACACGTCGATCCGCCGGACTTTCCCGTTCTTTACATGGGCAAATACGCAGGCGATCAGGTTTTCTTTGTCGCCTTCTGCAGTGACGGCGCATTCGTCGTGCCCCCATGCATTGGCGTACGCGATTTCGGCGTAAACCCGGTTGCCCGATTGCCTGATCGAATCCAGCATGGATTTCATGTAATCGAGAAACTCCTGCTTCGAAGGAATTTCCCCGATCATCCACTGCGACGAGTAGCGGAAATCCTCATCGAGCAGCGGTTCAATATGCGACACCTCCAGCGTGTTCATCATGCGCGCATACGCGCGCAACGCGTCAATTTCTGTTAGTTTCATTTGCATTATCCATGTAAGAAGTTTCGAATATTCCGTATCTCGTAGGTCGGGCTACGCCCGACTGCAACAGAGGCGGGAAAATAATGCGTTGTACGGTCTGTGGCGAGCAGCTCATTGAGTCAGCACAACGGTGATGATCGCTTCATATGTCCCGTTCTTGCCGTAATGGTTTGAAAAGACCTGCTTAGGCAGCGATGTAATGATGGCGCCGGTATGGCTCACTCCAGAATCAACCAGCCAGAATGTGTCATGCACGTCCGGGGCATCCGGATTGTCATACATCCGGGCACATATCTGCATCCGATAAGCCGATGAAAAAAAGGAGTCTGGATACTTTACAGCGATCGCAACAGTCGTTGCCGGCGCCTGGTTCCCGGTGTTTATCCTGATCTCATACGGCAAACGAAGCCCCGGGGCAGTGGCCTCAAAAATATCCTGGATTGAAAGAGAAGCATTCAGGGACATCCTGACTTCCTGAGTAGCGTCAAAAGCTCCGGCAGGGAATGTGATCGATGCATATTCCGGAATATTCAACTTGCCCCCAAGGGAAGATATCCTGGTGGTCACTGCCTGCGCTTTCAGGCTCATTATGGTTACGATAATCGGTGATTCGGATTCGCCTGTCACCTCGACCGAAATATCATTCTGCTTTCTGAGCTTCACGGGTTTCGTAAGCATCTTGAACTGTTTGCCGATCTCAGCATGCGAGACGATGCGTTCCCCGTTTAGATCAATTGCGGCTCCGACCACACCTTTTTCACTGCCCTTTCCGCTTTGCACCGAAATGAAAAACTTCTGATTTACGTCGTGAACGGAAAAACGCTTGACCACCCGCTGGGATTTGCCGCTTTCACCGGAAAAAATTTCCGGGCCGAAGACAACAGAATGCCCGTGGGCGCAAGAAAAAAGGCCACTGCAGAAATACAGTGACAGCGCAGCCAAGATAAAATTAAAGGGCATCTTTTTCATGATCATGAACCTCCTGAAGATGTCGTTTTTGGATGGTTCCTGTGACGTGAGAGAGGCTTGCTATATCCGGACAGATAAGCGTTCGTTCTACGGCGTATCACATCCCCCTGATAATGTATTTGCGCGGGCGATATCATATTAGACGGGGCCGATGCTTTTAACTTTGCAACCCGAGCATCCGTCATGGCCGGCACCTGACGTATATTGGCTAACCAAAAGCTTGGCTTAATGGCGACATTCTGCGCGCAGAATGCAAAAGTCTCAATTCACAGGTGTGTTAAGAAAAGAAACGCTGGCGTGCCTCAGCCGGTACATCCATTCCCGTCGATTGTGCGCGTTGCAGGAGTTCCCAGTAATAGCGGTAGGAGGCGCGGTCATGCAGCTTGCCTTCATGCTGGATAGGGCCCCAGGCGGCGTCCTGAGCGGCGATCAGTAAGATGGCGGCCTCATTGACCTCCGTGAAATCCGGGCGCATGGCTTCGACGATGGGCAAAATCTGGTTCGGATGGATACTCCACATGCGCAGGAAACCGAGTTCCTGCCTGGCACGGCGGGCATCTTCCCGCACCACGCCGGCATCGCGTATTTCGGTGGTGACGTTGTGGCTGGGCACGACACTGTTGCCCAGTGCGGCGGCGGCGATCGCGCATTTTGCGCGCACGACCAGTGCATGGTCGAACTGGCCGGGAGAACGCATTGCGGCGGCGGGAATCGCGCCGTGGTGCGCGGAAACGAAGTCCATCAGGCCGAAATCGAGAACCTCGACATGGGGCAGGCGGGCGATCCCCCAGACTTCATGCAGCGCGCCGGGCGTCTCGATCAGCACATGGACGGGTATCTCGCGGACGATGCCGTGGCGGTTTCGCAGTTCGTCGAGCGCGGTGATCTGCGTCAGGACATCACCGGCATTTTCCGGCTTGGGCAATACGATATAGGCCACGCGTTGCCCGGCTCGATTGATGATGGTTTCCAGTTCGTCGCGCCAGAGCGGATGGCGGACATCGTGGATACGGACGCCGATGCGGTCGAAGCGGTTTTTATCGGACATGATCAGCCCGGCGATCATCTCCGCGTGTTCCCGCTCCTTGCCTGCGGGGGCGCCGTCCTCGCAGTCTGCGGTGATATCGAAAATGGATTTTCCGTTGACCGATAATTCGGACTGAATCTGGAACGCCTTGTTCAGCAGCTTCTCGCTGCCGGCAAAGTGTTCGCATGCGGCAAGCCGGGGGAATGGCCTGCTGCCTGCGTAGAGTACATCGGATGGATGGATGAGGTTATTCATGCGCCCTCCACCAGTGCGATCTCTTCATCGGTCAGGCCATACAGTGCATACACCAACTGGTCGATCTGCTTGTCGGCCGCGTCTATCTGGCGTTGCAGCAGCGTGGTGTCCTGCGGGGTTTTCGCGGTGGCGAGTTGCTGATGCAGGGCGAGCATTTTTTCGACAAGGGCGTCGAGTTTGTCATGACGAGCGCTGTCGGATGGGTCGGAAAAATTGATTGCGCGGATGGGGAGTTGCTGAACATAAGCAATCTTCAAGCGATAGAATCCACCCTGAACCCTGTCGCAAACTTGCTTCAGGAAGAAGCGCATTAGCCTCGAATTGAGAATCCCAAGCAAGTAGCGTTCGCCACTAATGATCATCTGGGTGTTGTCATTTCCGTAACTGCCAGATTCGTCCAAGGAAAATGCAGCAACTTCGGCGCTTATGCCTGGCCAAAGAATCTTGGGTTTATCAAACTCCAAATAATAGTCCACTGTGTCTTGAATTTCATACCATTGATAGTCTCCTGGCTTTCTTCCTTTCCATGTATCACCTTTCCAGTTTTTGGGTTTCGGGACCAACCCGTCCTTAAAGGCGAGTAGATGGCATTCAATAGCTGGATATTTTTTGATATCGATGCCGTGCCTAGTAAAGAGCACATATTGTTTGGTAGAGGGCGTCTGATAACGCTTGATGTCACGCCCAACCAAAAATGGTTTAATGATGGCATCATTAGAGAAATCCTCAGCTATGATCTTGTCGCGAGTGGCCTGGTCGATGACAAAAGCTTCGTTATAGCCAGTTTTTACGCCATAACAAATCGCGCCATTTACATAGTTGCGCAGGGCAATGCCCAGAGATGCCAATTTGTTTTGTAGGCGCAGGGTGTCTCCGTCAGCCAAAGACCAACCTCGATCGTCAAGCATTGATTGAATCACCTGATAGCGATTATTAGACACGTATTCTTCCAGATTTGGGAAATCTAGCGTTCTAACTTGGGTTGCGACGAAGGCACGAAGCGGTTCATTCTTGCGTAGCTGAAGAATGCAAGTGTATGTAGTTGCATTCTTGAAAACGGGCATATCGGTGAAATCAACGATATTCTCGATGCGCTGCTGTTTCATCCAGCATCTTAGCGGTTCGCCGTAACCGACACGCATCCACTTGTTCGCAACGATCATGCCATAGACGCCATCTTGTTTCAGGAGCGACACTCCTCTTTCTATGAAATAAACATAGAGATCAGCCGTACCGTGGGAGGTAGTGTAATGGTCTTGTAGGTATGGCTTAAGTTCAGCCAGCGATTCTTGGCGCACGTAAGGCGGATTCCCAATCACCGCATCGAACCCACCTGCCTTGAAGATCTGCGGAAACGAAGCCTGCCAGTCGAACACGTTGATGCGCTGCGCGGCTTCATCGTCGAGAGCAAGCTGGCCGTCGTAGAAATCCGGGCCGATCAGCGAGTTGCCGCACTGGATGTTGCGTTCCAGGTCAGGCAACACGCGCTCATGGAACAGCTTCATCTGGCTATTCAGTGATTCGTTTGATTCCCCTTCCAGCATCTTGAGCAGCAGCGAGAGTTTGGTCACTTCCACGGCTTGCGTGTCTATGTCCACGCCGTAAATATGTTCAAGCAGGATGCGTTTTTTCTCCGCCGTGGTGAGCCGCCATGCGCCGTGTGCGGCGGGATGAATGCGCGCGGCTTTACCTTTTCCATGTTTATCTGTGCCTTCTTCCACATAGCGCGCCAGATACCAGTCAAGCAGGTATTGGTACGCGCCGATCAGGAACGATCCCGATCCGCAGGCCGGGTCGAGGATGGCGATGCCCGCCGTCTGTTTGGGGGTCTTGCCTTCCAGCAGCTTGCCGACGGTATGAGCTACGATGTATTGCACGATGTAGGCGGGGGTGTAGAACACGCCGCCCGCCTTTTTGACTTCCGGCTTGTCTTCGACCACGGCGCGGTTTCCCGCAGTCAGGCGGATAACCTTGCCGAGGAATTGTTCGTACACGCTGCCGAGGATGTCCGCGCCAAGCACGGAGAATTCATAAGGGCAGTCGGGGTAATAGAGATTCTTGAAAATCTCCTTGAGCGGCTTGTCGTCGATCTCAAGGTTCAGCGTGAGTTCGTCGGGCGCTTCGGCGCGGCCTTTTTCGCGCTTGAAGTGGAACAGGCCGGAGTTGTAGCGGTCGTCCGCGTCGCGGAACATCTCGCGCAGGCGTCCATAGACGTTGACGCCGTTCTGCAACGCCATCAGCTTGCCGTAGGGTTCGATGCCGCGGTCTTCGCAGATGCGCAGGAAGATGATGCGGTCGATAGTTTGCTGCACCGCGAAGTTGAGTTCGCGCTGGCTTAAATTGATCTTGTAGGGGCGCGATTCATCGCGCCCTTGTTTGCCGGATTCGGGCGCAATGAATTGCGCCCCTACACCCCCGTTGCGCAGCGCGATGTTGCGCGCCAGCAGGTCGCGCCAGCCTTCGATCTCTTCCAGAAACGCGCTGTCCACTTCGGATGTGCCGCGCTTGCCTTTGCTGGTGCCAGCGTATTTGTCGAACGAGCCTTTGAGCACCGCCTCCTTGGAAAATATCGCGGCGATCTCGTCCCACTTTGCCGCGTAGTCGCGGAAGGTGCAATAGAACAGCCGCGCCTTGCTTGCCTTGTCGCCCTTGTCGGGTTTGGCGCGGCAATCGTAGATGGCGAATTCCTCGAAGTCGGTGACGATGGACAGCGGTAATTTGGCCGACCACGCATAGCGGCGCAACTGGAAGGCGGGTTCCACATCGTCCTTGACGTTGACCGACGGCTTTTTCGCTTCGAGGAAAAATTTGCGCTGCCCGCCGACGCGGAAGCTGTAGTCAGGCGCCTTGGTGGAAGCCCCGATCTTGATCGCGTCTTCGTGGATCACGTCGCGGTAGGCTTCGGCATAGCCCGCGCTGTTATCCATGTCCCAGCCCAGCGCCTTGAACAGCGGATCGATGAAATCGCGCCGCACCTGTGTCTCGTTGTATTTCCCGCTGCGGTAGGCGTCGAGATTGCGCTCGAAGTTCTCGACCAGCGTCAGGACAGCTTGCGGAGTGGGCATAACTTACTCATTCCTCTCGACACGAATGGCCATAAAATAGCGCTGCTGTCCTGCGCTCTGAGAATACCTCTAAAAATTCAGAGTTCGCCCAAATGCAAGGCGTGGGAAAAATTTCGCGGCGCCGCATATGGGGTATATGCAAGCAAGAAATTTTTTCCGCAACGCAGCAGTTGGGATGAAATCTGAGTTTTTTTACTGGATTTCGACCAGGGTTTCGTCCGGCGCGACGCTGTCGCCTTTCTTGACATGAACGCTGATGACAACGCCGTCTATAGGCGCCTGGATTTCGTTTTCCATTTTCATGGCTTCGATGACCAGCACGCCGTCGCCTGCCTCGACCTTGTCGCCGACCTTGACCTTGACTTCGACAATGGTGCCGGGCATGGCGGTAGCAATGCACCCTTCATGGGATGGGCGCGGGCGTCCGGCGCCCGGCGCGGCAGGTTTTTTCCTGCCATTGCCCATCCCCTCGGAAACCTCGATTTCATTCAGGGTTTCGACCATGACTTCTTCCGAAATGCCATCGACGGAAACATAGAACGGGCGCTCAACTTCCCCACGGTATCCGCTGCCGGTAAGTTTGATATGGAAAGTCTCGCCGTGCAGCGTCACCTTGAATTCGTTGGGCGCATAACGTTCGGAGGAAGTTGTGGCAGCTTCCTTGGGCAGCAACGGTTCCGGGGTGAGGGTGTTGGCATTGCGCTCCTGCAGGAAAGTTATTGCGATATCCGGGAACATGGCATAAGTGAGCACGTCTTCCTCGCTCTTGGCCAGGTTTTCGCACTTGATCTTGAGCTTGTTCATCTCATCTTCGAGCAAATCAGCAGGGCGGCAGGTTATGACTTCCGCATCGCCGACCGCAAGTTTTCTGACTTGTTCGTTGACCTTGCCCGGCGCCTTGCCGTAGTGGCCGAGCAGATAATTCTTGACTTCATTGGTGACCGATTTGTAGCGAGCGCCGGTCAGTATGTTCATGACCGCCTGCGTGCCGACGATTTGTGAGGTTGGCGTTACCAGCGGGGGATAACCCAGGTCTTCGCGCACCCGCGGGATTTCGGCGAGCACTTCATTCATGCGGTTGAGCGCGCCCGATTCCTTGAGCTGGTTGGACAGGTTGGAAATCATGCCGCCCGGCACCTGGTTGACCAGCACGCGCGTGTCCACGCCGGTGAAGGCGCTTTCGAACTGCCAGTATTTCTGGCGCACTTCGTAAAAATAGGCGGTCAATTCCTGAATTGCCGCGAGGTTGAGGCCGGTGTCGTACGGGGTGCCTTGCAGCGCGGCAACGATGCTCTCGGTCGAGGAATGGCTGGCGCCTTCGCCGAACGAAGAGTTGCAGGTATCCAGCATCGTGGCGCCCGCTTCCACGCCCTTGAGGAAACACATGCCGGACAGACCGGAGGTTGCGTGGCTGTGCAAATGGATCGGCAGGCTGACGGCGGCGCGCAGCGCCTTTACCAGTTCGGTGGTGGCGTGCGGCGTGAGCAAGCCGGCCATATCCTTGACGCAGATGGTATCGCAGCCCATGGCCTCCAATTCGCGGGCCAGTTCGACGAACCGGGGAATGCCGTGCACCGGGCTGGTGGTATAGCTGATGCAGCCTTCGGCATGCTTGCCGGATTTTTTTACCGCCTCGACGGAGACGCGTATATTGCGCAGGTCGTTCATCGCATCGAAAACCCGGAACACGTCGATGCCGTTGTCAGCGGATTTCTTTACGAACGCGCGCACCACGTCGTCGGAATAATGGCGGTAACCGAGCAGGTTCTGGCCGCGCAGCAGCATCTGGATGCGGCTGTTGGGCAATGCCTTGCGCAGTTTCTTGAGGCGCTCCCACGGGTCTTCTTTCAGGAAGCGCACGCAGGCGTCGAAGGTCGCGCCGCCCCAGGCCTCAACCGACCAGAAGCCGATGCTGTCGAGCTTGGAACAGATGGGCAGCATGTCGTCGGTGCGCATGCGTGTCGCGATCAATGATTGATGGCCGTCGCGCAGCACCAGTTCGGAAATTAATGTTTTTGCCATGTCGTTGACTTGATGAATTTTAAGGTTGATTAGATGCCTTCGTGTGCAGCGATGACGGCTGAAATGGCGGCTGCCCTCAATTCCGGCGGGATTTTCGTGGTGTAATCGATCAACTCTGGATGGGACTCCACAAAGCTGGTGTTGAAGTTCGCATTCCTGAAATCAGGGTGCTTCAATATTTCCTGATAATAAGGGATGGTCGTCTTGACTCCATAAATTGCCATATCGCTTAGCGCCCTGCGGCCGCGCTCGACGACTCCCTCCCAGGTAAGCGCCCAGACGGTAAGCTTGGCACACATCGAATCGAAATAGGGCGGAATTTCATAGCCGCTGTACATGGCGGCATCGATACGCACGCCGGGTCCGCCCGGTGCATAGTAGCGGGTGATCTTGCCGAAGCTCGGCAAAAAGCCATTCTTTGGGTCTTCCGCATTGATGCGAAACTCCATCGCGTAGCCGCGGAACCTGACGTCTTCCTGTTTATATTGCAGTTCGAGGCCATCGGCGATGCGGATCTGTTCCTGCACGATGTCGATGCCGGTAATGGTTTCCGTCACGGTATGCTCAACCTGGATGCGGGTGTTCATTTCCATGAAATAGAAATTATTGTCCTGGTCGAGCAGGAATTCGACGGTGCCCGCGTTTTCATAGCCTACGGCACGTGCGGCCTTGGCGGCAAGGCTGCCGATATATTCGCGCTGCGCCTGGGTGATCTGCGGCGAGGGTGCAATCTCGATCAGTTTCTGGTTGCGGCGCTGGATGGAGCAGTCGCGCTCGAACAAATGGATCACGTTGCCGTGGCTGTCGCCCAGCACCTGTACTTCGATGTGCCGGGGATTGACCACACATTTTTCCACAAAAACTTCAGGCTGGCCGAATGCCTTGCTGGCTTCCGAGATCACCCGTTCGTAGTTGCTGGTGATGTCTTTATTGCTGTCGCAACGGCGAATGCCGCGTCCGCCGCCGCCATTTGTGGCCTTGAGCATGACGGGGTAACCGATTCTGTTTGCCAGCAGGAGCGCCTCTTCAATATTTTCGAGATTGCCGTTACTGCCGGGAACGCAAGGAATGCCGGCGGCTATCATCGCGTTGCGCGCCAGAACTTTGTCCCCCATCTGGCGGATGACATCCGCGTTCGGGCCGATGAATTTAATATCGCGGCGCGCGCAAATTTCCGCCAGTTCGGGATTTTCCGCAAGGAAACCATAACCGGGATGCAGCGCATCGCACCCCGAGGTAACGGCTATATTGACGATGTTGTGGGCGTTTAGATAGCCGGTGACAGGCTCGGAGCCGATGTGGTAGGCCTCATCCGCTTTCTTTACGTGCAGCGCATGGCGGTCGGCATCGGTGTAGATGGCGACCGACTTGATGCCCATTTCCGAGCAGGCGCGCACGATGCGAACGGCAATTTCACCACGGTTGGCGACGAGTATTTTTTTAATCATGAATCAAATCCATTTCCAGGCGCTGTTTGTGAATTGTAACACTCGATATCAAATATTAGGCAGCCTGATCCGGGCTTGTTACGAGATGCGCGAACGCTCCCATCGCGTTCAGGAGTCAATAACGATATTTCCTGCCCACGGCACAGCGCTGTCTTGTTACATTAACGGCCTGGGTTTTGAGGCAAGTTTGAGATTTTCTACGCGATATTTAGAATCGCGGTAGTTGCACAGCAGCTTTTAGTTATAGAATCACTACCGGGCACCTCTATTAATCCAAACTCCGTCGCGATACGGCGTTGCTCAAGAAATTTTAACGCTTGCATATCATACATATGCGGCGCGCAAAATTTCTTTCGCGCCTTGTCTCGCTTAGGATTTTGAATTAATAGAGGCACCCTACCCATAGAATTCCACTAAGTATTGTTTCGGGGGCGTTATGTCGCGCAAGCATCCAATCATCGCAGTTACCGGTTCGTCCGGCGCATGTACTCCTGCGGTAAGGCATGCTTTTGAAAATATCTTCCGTCGCGAAATAAATGTCCGGGCAGCGTTCATCGAAGGCGCCGGCATGCACAGCCTGGATCGCACGGCGTTCCACGCGGCGGCAAACGATGCAGCCAAGGCCGGCAATAATACCTTCAGCCATTTTGGCCCGGAAGCCAATCACTTCGACAAGATAGAAGAAATATTCAGGAACTACGGCGAAACCGGCATGTGCAAGCGGCGTTACTATGTGCATAGCGAGGCTGATGCCGAGAGGCACAACAAGCACTTCGGTCTGACCGGCCTGGAATCGGGCGTATTTACGCCGTGGGAAGATATTGAGGCGAATTCAGACCTGTTGATCTATGAGGGGCTGCATGGTTTGGTAGCTGACGAAGCCAGCAATATTGACGCTGGAAAATATGTGGATTTTGGCGTTGGGGTAGTGCCGGTGGTGAATCTGGAATGGATCCAGAAAATTCATCGCGACAAGGCGGAGCGCGGTTATTCCGCCGAAGCGACGGTGGATACCATCATGCGTCGCATGCCTGACTACATCAAGTTCATCATCCCGCAGTTTTCCAGAACCCATATCAATTTTCAACGTGTGGCGACGGTGGATACCTCGAACCCGTTCATCGCGCGCGACGTTCCGACGCTGGACGAGAGCTTTGTAATAGTTCGCTTTCGCGATCCAAAAGGTGTGGACTTCCGGTACCTGCTGACCATGATTCCTGATTCGTTTATGTCGCGCGCCAACACGCTGGTTGTACCCGGCGGAATGATGTGTGTTGCGATGGAAGTAATTTTCGCGCCGATCATGAAAGAAATGATTGAGAACAAGAATTAGGTGAATGTTTTGCATAAAGGCAAATGGGGAACCAAACCTCAAGTTTGGTTCCCCGTTTTTTCATATAACGGGCACCCCTAAAAATTCAGATTTTGTCATTCCGGCTGAAGCCCCCATCCTAACCTTCCCCCAGAGGGAGAAGGGACGATCGCTTCCTCTCCCGCAAGCGGGAGAGGATTGAGGTGAGGGCTGCCGGAATCCAGTATTTTGCGAGTTGGGCAAGAAACCACCCATCCCTGTGAACCCCATTTCAATAGGCTGGACACCGGCCTGACTGTAAGTCAGTTTATCCTGAGCCCGTCGAAGGGCCGGTGTGACGAATTTTTAGAGGTGCTCTACCGTCTCTATACAGGCAGCTTGGGCTAACAGACAAAACGCGGAATGATGTGTAATATTGCGTTAGTCGTTACCGATGGCGGTTTGAATTATTGTTATTTTCGGACAGCCACATTTATACTGATTTAAGGAGTTTTTGATGCATCAAGCGCAAATGGTTACGATCGACGGGAATGAAGCTGCTGCCTATATTGCCCACCTGACCAATGAGGTAATCGCAATTTATCCGATTACTCCCTCATCGCCGATGGGTGAGTATTCCGACGCATGGTCGGCAGCCGGCACACCCAATCTGTGGGGCACGGTTCCCGAGGTGATCACCATGCAGAGCGAGGGCGGCGCCGCCGGCACGGTGCATGGGGCATTGCAGAGCGGCTCCCTGACAACCACTTTCACCGCATCGCAGGGACTGCTGCTGATGATCCCCAACATGTACAAGATCGCCGGCGAGTTGACGCCATTCGTCATGCATGTGGCGGCGCGTTCGCTGGCGGCGCAGGGGCTGTCGATCTTTGGTGACCATAGCGATGTGATGTCGGCGCGTTCGACCGGTTTTGCTTTCCTCTCCTCCAATTCGGTGCAGGAAGCGATGGACATGGCGCTGATCGCCCAGGCCGCGACGCTCGAATCGCGTTTGCCGATCCTGCATTTCTTCGATGGTTTCCGCACTTCACACGAAGTAGCCAAGGTCGAGCAGGTGCCGCTCGAAGTCGTGCGCGAGATGATAGACGACAAGCTGGTGTTTGCGCATCGCGCCCGCGCGCTGACCCCCGACCATCCGGTGCTGCGCGGCACAGCGCAGAACCCGGACGTGTACTTCCAGGCGCGCGAAACGGTCAACCCCTATTACGACGCGATGCCCGGCATCGTGCAGAAGGCGATGGACAAATTCGCCAAACTCACCGGCCGCCAGTACAGGCTGTATGACTATGCCGGCGCAGCGGATGCGGAGCGGGTGGTGATACTGATGGGTTCGGGCGCGGATGCGGCCGAGGAAACGGTGGAACACCTGACCGCACACGGCGAGAAGGTGGGCATCGTGAAGGTGCGCCTGTACCGCCCCTTTGTCGCCGCCGAATTGCTCAAGGCTATTCCGGTCACGGCGAAGCGTATCGCCGTTCTCGATCGCACCAAGGAACCTGGCGCGGATGGCGAGCCGCTGTACAAGGATGTGGTGACGGCGCTTGCAGAAGCTTTCACTGCCGGGACAGGCAGTGGAGCGACCATGCCGCGCGTGGTGGGCGGGCGTTATGGCCTTTCCTCGAAGGAGTTTACGCCGGGCATGATCAAGGGCGTGTTCGACGAGCTGAAAAATGACCAGCCGAAAAACCACTTCACCATCGGCATCAATGACGATCTGACGCACACCAGCCTGAAGTGGGATGTGAATTTCCGCAACGACGCCAGCCGTGGCGTGAACCGCTGCCTGTTCTACGGCCTGGGTTCGGACGGCACGGTCGGCGCCAACAAGAACACCATCAAGATCATGGGTGAGGAAACCGAGCTGTATGGTCAGGGCTATTTCGTTTATGACTCGAAGAAAGCCGGCGCGGCGACGGTATCCCACCTGCGTTTCTCGCCCAAGCCGATACACTCACCCTACCTGATCGGCAACAACGACGCCAATTTCATCGGCTGCCATCAGCCGGTATTTCTGGAGCGTTACGAGATGCTGAATTCCGCCGCCGAGGGTGCGGTGTTTCTGGTCAATACCCCGGCCAAACCGGACAAGGTGTGGGATATGCTGACGCGCAAGATGCAGCAGCAGATCATCGACAAGAAAATAGAATTCTACGCAATCGATGCCTATGCCATCGCCAGGGCGACCGGCATGGGCAGCCGCATCAACACCATCATGCAGACCTGTTTCTTTGCCATTTCCGGCGTGCTGCCGCGTGAACTGGCGATTGAAAAGATCAAGTCTGCCGCCGAAAAATCCTACAGCAAGAAGGGCAGGGAGGTGGTGGAAGCCAACTGGAAGGCGATCGACGAAACCCTCGCCAACCTGCACAAGGTGAACATCCCCACCGCTGCCACCAGCGATTTTGAAATGCCCGAACCGGTGGGTGCGCACGCGCCGGATTTCGTCAAGCGCGTCACCGCCGAGATCATGGCCGGTCGCGGCGATCTGCTGCCGGTGTCGGTGTTTCCCGCCGATGGCACCTGGCCTACCGGCACTGCGATCTGGGACAAGCGCAATCTGGCGCTGGAAATCCCGGTATGGGACGAAGTACTGTGCATCTATTGCGGCAAGTGCGCGCTGGTCTGCCCGCATACCGCAATCCGTTCCAAGGTGTTTCCCGCCGAACTGGCCAAGGATGCACCGCCCACCTTCAAGCATATCCAGATCAAGGGCAAGGAATTCGAGCAGGGCATGCATGTCACTTATCAGGTGGCGCCCGAGGATTGCACCGGCTGTACGCTGTGTGTCGATATCTGCCCGGCGGTATCCAAGACCGATCCGAATTACAAGGCGCTCAACATGCGCGACATCGTGCCGTTGCGCGACCATGAAAGGGAGAACTTCGAATTCTTCCTCAAGCTGCCGGAATTTGACCGCACCAAGCTGCGCACCTCCACCATCAAGGGCGCAATGATGTTGCAGCCGCTGTTCGAGTTTTCTTCCGCCTGCGTCGGTTGCGGTGAAACGCCCTATATCAAGCTGGCTACCCAGTTGTTCGGCGACCGCATGCTGGTGGCCAACGCCACCGGCTGCACCTCGATCTACGGCGGCAACCTGCCCACTACGCCTTACAGCAAAAACGCCGAAGGACGCGGCCCGGCATGGTCGAACTCGCTGTTCGAGGACAACGCCGAATTCGGCCTGGGCTATCGTGTCAGCATCGACAAACATGCCGAGCATGCCCGTGAATTGTTGGGGCAGATGAAAGATAAAGCCGGCGCCGGGCTGGCCGATTCCATCCTCAGCGCCGACCAGTCCACCGAAGCCGGCATCTTTGCACAGCGCGAGCGCCTCGATCAGCTGCGCAAGGCGCTCGCCGGCATCAATACCGCCGAGGCGCGGCAACTGGAAAGCCTGACCGAATACCTGGCTAAGAAGAGCGTGTGGATCATCGGCGGCGACGGCTGGGCCTACGACATCGGCTTCGGCGGACTGGATCACGTGTTGGCATCGGGACGCAACGTCAACATCCTGGTGCTCGATACCGAAGTCTATTCCAACACCGGCGGGCAGTGCTCCAAGGCCACGCCGCGCGGCGCTACCGCTAAATTCGCCGCTGGCGGCAAGCCTACCGGCAAGAAGGATCTGGGGCAGATCGCGATGAGCTACGGCCATGTCTACGTCGCCCATGTCGCCTACGGTGCGAAAGACACCCACACGCTGAAGACTTTCATCGAGGCTGAATCTTTCGACGGTCCGTCGCTGATCATTGCCTACAGCCCCTGCGTTGAGCACGGCTACGATATGAGCAAGCAACACCAGCAACAGGAACTGGCGGTCAACACCGGCCACTGGCCGCTGTACCGTTACGATCCGCGCCGCGAGCAGGAAGGAAAGAATCCGCTTTCACTGGATTCGCAGAAGCCCTCCGTGTCTTATCGCGAGTTCGTCCAGAACGAACCGCGCTTCCGCGGCCTGGTGAAGCAAATGAACGACGACAGCGGTAAAACCGAGGAGCTTTACGATAAGGAACTGCGCAAGCATTATGCGATTTTCGAACACATGGCGAGCGGTTCCGGCGATGGCGCCGAAGCAGCGGGCGCAAAGAAGAAGCCGGTTGACGCATAATCAGATGTGTAGGGTGGGCACGTTTTTGTGCCCACCGTTTTTTCGCGTGGGCACAAAAACGTGCCCACCCTGCGCAGCTATATCAATATTTGAAACAGGGGAGTGTCATGGCAAGCGGCAATAAATACATATACACATTTGAGCAGGGAGATGGCAAGAACAAGATGCTGCTGGGCGGCAAAGGCGCGAACCTGTGCGAGATGACACAGATCGGGCTGAATGTTCCTCCCGGTTTCACCATCACCACCGATGCGTGCATCGCCTATCTGGATAAAAACAAGCTGCCGGACGGTTTGATGGCAGACATCAAGGCTCACATGCAGGCGCTGGAAAAGAAAACCGGCAAGGGTTTCGGCAGCGGCGCGAATCCGCTGCTCATCTCGGTGCGTTCCGGCTCGTCCATGTCCATGCCTGGCATGATGGACACCATTCTCAATCTCGGCCTTAACGAAACTTCGCTCAAGGGGCTGATCAAGCAAACCGGCAATGCACGCTTTGCCTATGACGCTTATCGCCGCTTCATCCAGCTATTCGGCAAGATCGCGCTCAACATCAGCGACGAACATTTTGACGAGCGCATGGCCGCAATCAAGCGCAAATATGGCGCGCCTCTGGACGTGGATTTAAGCGTCGAGCATCTTAAAGAGTTGTCGGGTGAATTTCTTGCCATTGTGGAACGCCATAGCGGCAAACCATTCCCGCAAGACCCTTACGGGCAGCTGGAAATTGCGGTGGGCGCGGTGTTCGGCTCGTGGATGGGCAAACGCGCGGTGGATTATCGCAAGCAGTTCAGGATCACCAAAGATCAGGCCAACGGCACGGCAGTCAATATCTGCACCATGGTGTTCGGCAATATGGGCAATGATTCCGGCACCGGCGTGGGTTTTACGCGCAACCCCGGCACCGGCGAGAACGTGATTTACGGCGAATATCTGGTCAACGCGCAAGGCGAGGACGTGGTGGCGGGAATACGCACGCCCAAGGCCATCGCCGAAATGGAACAGGAAATGCCGGAGATATACCGCCAGTTGATTACACTGCATAACCGGCTGGAGTCGCATTATCATGAAGTGCAGGATTTCGAGTTCACCATCGAAAAGGGCATCCTCTATTGCCTGCAAACGCGCAACGGAAAAATGAACGCGCGCGCGATGGTGCGCACTTCGGTGGAGATGTTTAATGAAGGATTGATTTCAAAAGAGCGTGCCTTGCTGCGCATTGAGCCGGCGATCCTTGAGCAATTATTGGTGCCGCAACTGGCGCCGGATTTCCATGGCAAGTCATTGGCACAGGGGCTACCGGCTTCGCCCGGTGCGGCTTCCGGCAAGATCGTGTTCGATGCCGATACCGCCGAGGCGCGCGGCCGTGCCGGCGAAAAAATTATCCTGGTTCGCGAGGAAACCAAGCCGGAAGATATTCACGGTTTTTTCCAGGCGCAGGGCATACTCACCAGCCGTGGCGGCAAGACATCCCATGCCGCTGTGGTCGCACGCGGCATGGGCAAGCCTTGTGTCTCGGGTTGCGACCAGATCGTGATCAACGACCATTTGCGCAATGCCCGGATCGGCGAAACCACGTTGCAGGAAGGCGATGTCATTACCATAGACGGCGGCACCGGCCATGTTTACGCCGGTGAAGTGCCGACGGTGGAGGCCGAGTTTTCTGAGGAAATGGGCACGCTGCTGGCTTGGGCGGACGAAGTGGCGCAACTGAAGGTAATGGCGAACGCCGACACGCCTGATGATGCCATGCGCGCGCGCGAATTTGGCGCAATGGGTATCGGCCTGTGCCGCACCGAGCGCATGTTCAATAGCACTGACAGGTTGCCCATCGTGCAGGAAATGATCCTGGCCGAAACCCAGGAAAGCCGGCAGGCAGCACTGGATCGCCTGCTGCCGATCCAGCGCTCCGACTTCAAGGGTATCTTCAAGGCGATGAAAGGGCTGCCGGTCACGGTGCGCCTGCTCGATCCGCCGATGCACGAGTTTTTGCCCACTGCCGCGCAACTCGAACTGGAAATAGCGCACCTGCACCAGTTGCGCGACACCATCAAGGGTCTGGAAGATCTGCCGGACACGCTTCAACTGCTCAATCCAAAACTTTACCAGCAATATTCCGACGGGCTGACGAAGTTGATGGGTAGCCTGGATACCTTCAAGGAATCGCATCTGGAGGAGGATGTGATCGGCAAGAAGGAAAAAATCCTGAAGAAGGTGCGCGCCCTGGCTGAAGTCAATCCGATGCTGGGTCATCGCGGCGTGCGGCTGGGCATCACTTATCCTGAAATCTACTCGATGCAGATACGGGCGATTCTCGAGGCGGCTGCGTTATGCGCCAGGGATGGGGTCGAAATCTATCCCGAAATCATGGTGCCGCAGGTAGCCACCGTGGAAGAGCTCAAGCGCATTCATAGCTATGTCAAGCGCATCCACCAGGAGGTGAAAGCAACTCACGGCATCGATGTGCAATTCAAGTTTGGCTCCATGCTGGAAGTGGTGCGAGCCTGCATACGCGCCGGGCGCATGGCCGAAACTGCCGAGTTTTTCTCCTTCGGCACCAACGACCTGAGCCAGGCCACGTTTTCCTTCAGCCGCGAGGATGCGGAGAACAAGTTTCTTCCCGCTTATAACGAGACCGGCATCCTGGAAGACAACCCGTTCGAAGTGCTGGATATCAAAGGCGTGGGGCAGCTGATGAAGATGGCGGTGGCAAAGGGCCGTTTGACCAACCCGGATTTGAAAATCGGCATCTGCGGCGAACATGGCGGGCATCCCAGCTCCATCCATTTTTGCCATCACATCAAACTTAACTATGTTTCATGCTCCGGCCCGCGTGTTCCCATCGCGCGCCTTGCAGCGGCGCAAGCCAGGTTGCTGGAAGAACAATACCGGGAACCGAACTGATCAGCCTGCGCCACAGATCACGCTTGTGGCTGATGCAAGTCAGGAAGCAGGCGTAATAATTCGGGCCTGTGCGGGGCAGGCAAGAAGCGCCAGCAGTGTCATGGTAAGCAGTTAACATGCGAAAGGGGAATGAGATGTCATTAGTGATGGATACGCTGCGCACCTCAATGATTACCGAGGAGTTGAGCGATGCTGAAATGGGTATTCTTGAGGGATTGTTTGATGTTCGTGGCTATAAGGCAGGTGAGGTGATCATTCAGCCAGGCGATAAACAACCTGATAACCTGAACATTCTCGCGCATGGCGAGATACAGGTGAAGATTCAAAGCAGCGACGGGGAGTCCGCGATCCACATACTCAAGCCAGGTGATCTTGCTGGCATCATCACGTTTGTGGGCGGGTCATCTGCCCATATCAGCGCGACCCAATGCGCGGTCGGCGACACCAAAGTATTGAGCTTGCCAAGGGTCAAGTTTGAGACGCTTCTCAACTCCCATCCGGTGATTGTGTACAAAGTAATGCGCGGCGCCATGCGCTATGTGCATGGCATCGTGCGTAGCATGAACGCCAAGTCATCGGATCTGAATAATTACATCTATCGTAATAGCGGCGGATACTGATGGGAAAATAGTATAGTGCCCTAATTGCTTCCCGGCCCTCATGGCACTCGGTTAAGCGATTTTTTACCAATTCGCCGCCGTTTCTGCGTCAGTTTGGTAGGTTGGGTTAGCGCAGCGTAACCCAACAATCTGCCTTGTTTCATCAGTGTTGGGTTACGCAATAA
>JANLIB010000062.1 GCA_024653675.1 Gallionella sp.
CATTAACCCGATTTAGATTTGCTTGGAAAACCGCGCCAGCGCTTGATCTACGATATATTCTTGTCATAAATTGCGAAGACTTAACTGGTTAGAGACTAATTACCGCAGTTCCAGCCACAGAGATCACAGAGCGCACAGAGAAAACACCACCGCCCCGATCTCTGTGATCTCTGTGGCATGTATTTTTCAAAATTCATCGCAAGCGCACCCCCGGCACGTTAGCCGACAGGCCAGATTGCGGCTGGGGGTGCGATGCGCTTGCTCCCGCACCAGAGCGCTCCGCGCCACCGTCTCGCAAGCGCACCCCCGAAACGTTAGCCGACAGGCCAGATTGCGGCTGGGGGTGCGATGCGCTTGCTCCCGCACCAGAGCGCTCCGCGCCACCGTCTCGCAAGCGCACCCCAATCTCTCCGGAATTGAAACAGCGCATACCCTGCGCGGTTTCCAATCTTAATTCTCCGCTATCGCTGACCCCGCGGGCGATCCCGCTCACCGTCGATCCATCCGGCGCCTGCAACTTTACCGGCTTGTTACTGTGGATATGGCACTGTTCCCATTCTTCGCGGAATGCGCTGAATCCATCCTGCGCAAACTGCTGCAGCACATCGGCCAACTCCTGCAACAGGACGGCCAGCAATTGATTTCTTGCGGGCATCACCGCACATACTTCATCCAGCGCGCTGACGGGTTGATCGATCTGCTCAAGCAGATGGGGCGAAAGGGTAAAATTCAGCCCGATGCCGATCACCACCACGCTCGGTCCGAGCACATCGCCCTGCGCCTCGATCAGTACGCCTCCCAGTTTTCCGTGTCCGGTCAATACGTCATTCGGCCACTTTAACTGCACACCCTGCGCGCCCAGTTTTTTCAGTGCGCGCATCTTCGCGACACCCACCGCAAGACTCAGGCCTGACAAGGCGTTCAAGCCGCGGTCAAAGCGCCACAACAGGGAAAACGTCAGCGCGGTGCCCAGGCCGGAATGCCAGGCCCGCCCCCTCCGCCCGCGTCCGGCAGTCTGCAACTCGACGGCCAGTACGCTGCCGCTCGGAGCGCCACCGTTTGCAAAATCCAGCCCTGCGCGCTGCAACAGCAAGGTATTGCTGGAAGATGCTTGCGGCAATATCTCAACGTCGAATTTCCCCGCATCCTGGCCGAGCCGGCGCAATATTTCATCACGGTCCAGCCGTTGCCACGGGCGCGCCAGGCGATAACCGCGGCCTCGTATCCGTTGCAACACCACACCATAGTCCGCGACATCGGCCAGCGCATTGAACACACTGGCGCGCGACACGCCCAGTTGACGCGCAAAATCCTCGCCGGAATGAAATTCACCGTCCGCCAGCAGATTCAACAACTGCCATGTTCGGAAAGGGATCGTTTCTTCGGTAACAGCACTTTTGAAGTTGCTTTTGCCACTGACTACTCCCCACTTCCTACTCCCTAGCAATAATGTCATTGCGGCGTCTCTATATCCTGCTGCGCCTGAGCACCCAGAAAGTCCCGGATTTCATCGCGCCGCTTCAATGCATCCTGATAACCCAGGTCAATCAACGCGCGGCAGAATTTCTTTTCGGAAAGCAGATAGCTCACCAGCGTCGAGCCGCTGCGCTGCCTTGCGCCGATCAGGCGCAACAACAGGCGTATCGTCCAGGGCAATTCTGCAGCGTACTGCTCGGCGATTTTTTCAATCGGCTGGCTGGGTGAAACGACCAGCACATCAACATGTTTGAGGTTGCTGCGCTGACGCACCTCATCCGGCATCAGTTCAACCAGATCGTTGATTTTTTTCAGCCGCTCCAGATCCACTTCCATACTGTCGAGAAAAATACTGTTCAGAGCATGGCCGGCGATTTGCGCCAGGCTTGGATATTCGCTGATATCGGTTCTCTCGGGCTGCTCGACACGCCCATTCGCGGTCACGCCGATCACCATTATGCTGGTCGCACCGAGGTGCAACGCCGGGCTGAGCGGCGCGATCTGGCGCATCGACCCATCGCCGAAATACTCACGATGGATCAATGTCGCCGGAAAGATGAAGGGGAGAGAAGAAGAAGCCAACAGATGGCTGAGTTCGATCTGCGTCGCGACACCTGCACGCCCGGGCCGCTTCCACGGAATGATCTGCTTCGCACCCTGATAAAAAGTCACCGACTGCCCCGATCCAAAGCCGGATGCGGTGATGCTCAGCGCGTGCAGCAATCCCGCATCTATTCCCTCCTGTATCTTTTCATAAGACAGCATACTTTCCAATAATTCGACCAGCGGTGAATTATCGAACAGCGAAACCTTCCTGAGCTTGTTGATTCCGAGCGCGCTGAACAACAGTCCGGTAAACCACAGCAGGGTGTTTCTGAACACCCCGGCCACATCGGTGCGATATATCTGGCTGGCGTGAAAGTTTCTCCATGTATTGGCCAGATACAGCACACCCTGACGGAAATTCTGCATGCTCACCGCAAGCGCGGCTGCGTTGATCGCGCCGGCGGATGTGCCGCAGATCACGGAAAACGGATTGTTCGCGCGGCCGGGCAATATTTCAGCGATCGCCTTGAGCACGCCCACCTGATAAGCGGCGCGCATACCCCCGCCCGTCAGCACCAAACCGATATGCTTTTTCATTCTCGATTTACCCGGCTTCAGCGTTTACCGATTCAAGCGCGTCCTTCAGCGTTTCTTCGGGCAAGGCATTCAGGGTCTCCGACAACATCTCTGCGGCGTCCACCGCCTCATCGCGCAATGACTCCGGATCGGTGTTCGCGACCAATACCGCCGCCGCGCCCACCACCTTGAGCAGCCTGGCGCGTTCGTTCATCAGCATCTCGATCTCTTCGCGCAACATGGAAACTTCCTGTTTGTTCATTGGCATCGGTTTCTCCGTGTAAATTCGTCCATTATTTTCTATTTTCCATGCCAGACAGAATTGCGCGGATTATACCGCAGGCAGGAAGGCGATTTTGCACATAAGGCCATTCAGGGTGCGATTCAAACTGATGTGGAAGTACCCCAGACAACTCACTACATTGAGTGGAGATCGCCCCGCAAATTCCCTCTCCCGCTGGCGGGAGAGGGTTAGGGTGAGGGGTGTTGAGCAACAATCACGCTTTCTACATCGCATAGCCCCTCATCCCCAGCCCTTCTCCCGCCAGCGGGAGAAGGGAGTGCACGCCGGTCGCTGTTGAACAGCATCGCAACCTATTGTTGAAAATCAGTGCCGCACAATGTCTTTAATTCTTCCACATCAGTTTGAATCGCACCCGGCCATTCATGTCTATCTACCCGCGACACCCCTTCAGACTCATTTCATATTGGAAGAGGCTAAGAAGAGGCTAAGAATTGACGTCCGCCGCACCAGGTGATACCTTTGTATTACCTTTTAAGGAGCAATGCCATGACGACCGCAACTACCCTGAAGTTACCCGATCCTCTCAAGGCGCGCATCAATTCAGCCGCAAAAGCGGCGGGCAAGACACCGCATGCCTTTATGATTGAAGCCCTGACTGAACAAACAGAGCGTGATGAACGCAGGCGTGATTTTCTGAATGCCGCTCTTGCGGCTGAAAAGGAAACTGCCAAAACAGGCATAACCTATGATGCAGATGAAGTGCATTCCTATTTGCGCGCCAAGATTTCCGGCAAATCTACACAACGCCCCAGGCAGATCAAACGATAACTCATGGCGAAAATCGAATACGCCGAACGCGCATTGGCGGATGTTGAACGTTTGGCAGATTTTCTGATGGAGAAGGATCCTGGCGCTGCCGGGCAGACGCTGGACTTGATTCAAAGCGCTCTTGCGCCATTAAAACATCATCCACTCATTGGCCGCCCTAAAAATCATGGTCTTCACGAGCTTGTCATCTCTCGGGGGCGCACCGGCTATCTCGCGCTCTACCGTTATGATGAGGTATTGGACAGGATATTGATTCTCACTATTTGCCACCAGCGTGAGGCTGGTTATTAAGGGCGCCTCTATTAATCCAAACTCCGTCGCGATACGGCGTTGCTCAATAAATTTTAACGCTTACATATCAAACATATGCGGCGCGCTATAATTTCTTTCGCGCCTTGTCTCGCTTAGGATTTTGAATTAATAGAGGTGCCCTTAACAAGCCGGAATTAGCCCCTGATCCCCGCCAGCATCTTCTCCAGCCTTTTCACCGACACGATCACCGGTGTCTTCAATTCCTGGGCGAACAGCGATACGCGCAGCTCCTGCATCATCCATGCAAATTCATCCAAACGCGGATCGCTTTTCCCCTGCTGCGCCTGACGCAGCTTTTGCCACGCCTGGGTAAGCGGCTGCATCTGCGCCATGCACTGGGCGTCGCGTGCCGGATTGCTGCGCAGTTTCTCGATGCGCAGGTTGATCGCCTTGAGATAGCGCGGCACATGCTGCAGGCGCTCGTAGGGCGTATCGGCGATGAAGCGTTTGTGCAGCAGCCAGTCCAGTTGCGCGCGCACGTCCTGCGCCGCTTGCACAAACATCTTGAGTTGCGGCAGGTTCTTTTGCACGGCTTGATATTCGCTGAGCACATTGCCAACCAGCCGCGCGATCTCTTGCGCGATCAGCAGCAGGCGGTTCTTCGCTTCCTTGCCGCGCGCAATGAATTCCGCTTCGCTGGCTGGCAACGGATCGTTCAGGCAACAGCGTTCGAAGGTCATCGCCAATATCTGTTGCTGCAATTCCTGCTGGGTTCCAAATGGCATGAACAACATACCCAGCCTCTGCGCATCGGGGATGCTTTTTTCAAGATGCTTCACCTGTTCCTTGAGCAACAACATGAACAAGCGGCGCAACCCGCCGCGATGCGCGGCTTGCGCGGCATCGCGGGTATCGAAAGCGCGCAGCACGACAGCGTCGCCCTCATCCACCAGCGCGTTATACAGCGTGACGGATTGCCCGGCGCGCTGCACTTCGCAAGTTTCGCTAAAGTCGCCAAAACTCCATGAGGTGTAGCGCTCTTCTCCTACACCTTTCCCCTTCACTACCCCTTCCACCACCCCCTCCCCAGCCCTCCCCCGGGGGGAGAGGGGGCAGTTCGGCAGAGCGCGTGACTTTAGCCCCTCTCCCCCCGGGGGAGGGGTTGGGGAGGGGGTGAAAGGGGTAGTGAAGGGAGCGGCGCGCGGCGCAAGCTCGCCGTGCAGTTGGGCGAAGTTGCGCGACATGCCGAGTTGCCGGCCATGCTCATCCAGCACGCGGAAGTTCATCAGCAAATGCGGCGGCAATTGTTCGAGGCGGAACGCATCCAGCGGCACATCGAGCTGCTTTCGCTCGCGGATGTAGCGCGCCAGCGCCTGCTGCAACGGCATGTTCGAGGCGGGCGCTTCACGGCAGAATGACGCGGCGAATTCCGGCACCGGCACCAGATGGCGGCGCAGCTTTTGCGGCAGCGTCTTGATGAGTTGCGCCACCTTCTCCGCCAGGATGCCCGGCACCAGCCATTCGCAGCGCGCAGCGATTACCTGGTTGATCAACGCCAGCGGCACAGTGAGCGTAATGCCATCGTCGCTCTTTCCCGGCGAAAAATTGTAACCCAGCGCGAAACTGACGTTGGCTATATTCAACTGCGGCGGAAACTGGTCGGTGGTGATGCCCGCAGCCTCGTGGCGCATCAGGTCGTCTTTTTTCAGGTAGAGCAGTTTCGCATCAATGCGCTCAGCCTCTTTGCGCCAATGTTCGAAAGCCGCACCGTTATGAATGTCTGCCGGGATGCGGCTGTCATAGAACGCAAAAATCAGTTCGTCGTCCACCAGCACATCGGGCCGTCGCGCCTTGTGCTCCAGCGCCTCGATGTCGGCGATCAGTTTTTGGTTGTGCGCAAAGAACGGCGCGCGCGTGTCGAACTCGCCGCCGACCAGCGCCTGGCGGATAAACACCTCGCGCGATTCGGCCACGTTCATCGGCCCGTAATGCACGCGCTTCTTCGGGTTGAGAATGAGCCCGTATAGCGTACTGCGCTCCCAGGCCACTACTTGAGCGGCCTTCTTCTCCCAATGCGGATCGTAGTAATGCCGCTTGATCAGATGCGCGCCGGTTTCCTCCAGCCACTCCGGCTCGATGCGCGCCACGCAGCGCGCATACAAACGATGCGTCTCGATCAGTTCGCCCGACATCACCCACTTCGCGCCTTTTTTCGCCAGCACGGAATTTGGCGCAATGATGAACTTGATCCCGCGCGCGCCGAGGTATTCGTTGCTCTCCACGCTCTTCATGCCGATGTTGCCGAGCAGGCCGCATAACAGGGCTTTGTGGATCTGTTCGTAGGTGGCGGGTTGGGCGCCCTCCACCCCCTCCACCTCCCCCTCCCCAGCCCTCCCCCGGTGGGAGAGGGGGCAGTTCAGCAGAGCGCATGACTTTAGCCCCTCTCCACCCGGGGGAGGGGTTGGGGAGAGGGAGGGCGAGGCGGTGCTTGTGGATGATTGTTCACTCAGCCAGTTATACAAACTTTGCAACACCCCCTCAGCATTCGTCAGCATCTCATTATTCCAAAAACGCAGCACGGTGATACCCTGCGCTTTCAACCAGTCACTGCGTTTATCATCATGCGCACGCTGCGATCCCTCGGCATGCTGCCCGCCATCCAGCTCAATCGCCAGCTTTGCCTGATGACAATAAAAATCCAGTATGTATGAACCTGCCGGATGCTGGCGGCGGAAGCCGAACCCGAGAATCCGATTCCTGCGCAACAACTGCCAAAGCAGATTTTCTGCATCTGTTGCATTTTTTCTCAGCTCGCGAGCGTGGGTCAGAAGTGTTGCGGGTAATGCGGAGTGGCGTGAAGGATTCTCCCCCTCCCTAGCCCTCCCCCGGGGGGAGAGGGAACTATTTGGCAGAGCTCGAGGGGTTAGCCCCTCTCCCCACGGGGGAGGGGTTGGGGAGGGGGAGGAGGGGGAGGTTTTTAACATACCCATCTCGGCGACTTGCGCATGCAATTGCTGGTGCAGCTCGCGCCACTCGCGCAGCCGCAGCGGCGACAGAAAATTCTTGCGGCACTCTTCCGCCAGCAGGCGATTGGACTTTTTTTCCGCCAGCGCCTGCTCGAACCACGCCCATATCTTCAGGTAAGCCAGAAAATCGGAATGCTCATCGGCAAAACGTTTATGCGCCGCATCCGCCGCCTCTTGCCGGTCCAGCGGACGTTCGCGCGGGTCCTGCACCGACAGCGCGCTGGCGATGATCAGGATTTCCGTCAGGCAGTGATATTGCCGCCCCGCCAGCAGCAGGCGCGCGATCTTCGGGTCGAGCGGCAGCTTGGCAAGTTCGTGACCCAGCTCGGTGAGCTGCCTCGCCCCTTCCAAAGCCCCCTCGCTCCGCTCTCCCCCTCCGGAGGAAGGAAGAGCAATCGTCTCCTCCCCCTTCGCGTGAGTAGCATCTTTTTCTCTTATGGCGCCGAGTTCGGCGAGCAACTGATAGCCGTCCGCGATCATCCGCGGGGACGGCGGCTCGATGAACGGAAATTCGGCGATGTCGCCCAGTTCCAGCGCGCTCATACGCAGGATGACGGTGGCCAGCGACACGCGGAAAATCTCCGGGTCGGTGAATTCGACGCGCTGCAGAAAATCCGCCTCGTCGTACAGGCGTATGCACACGCCGCTCATTACCCGCCCGCAACGTCCGGCGCGCTGGTTGGCGGCGGCGCGCGAAATTTTTTCGATGTGCAACTGCTCGACCTTTTGCCGGATGCTGTAGCGGTTTACCCGCGCCAATCCGCAGTCGATCACGTAACCGATATTGGGCACGGTCAGCGACGTTTCCGCGACATTGGTCGCCAGCACCACGCGCCGCTGGCCTCCGGTCTTGAACACCCTGTCCTGCTCGGACGCCGACAGCCGCGCGAACAGCGGCAATACCTCTATTCCTTTCGGATGATGCTTGCGCAGCGTTTCTGCGGTGTCGCGTATCTCGCGCTCGCCGGGCAGGAACACCAGCACGTCGCCGCGCAGCCCGCCAGCCGCCAATTCATCCAGCGCGCTGCTGACCGCCTGCGGTATATCCTGCGCTTCCCCTTCCTCGCTAACCTGCAATGGGCGATAGCGCGTCTCGACCGGGTAGGTACGGCCAGAGACTTGAATGATGGGTGCGTACTCTTCCACTACCTCCCCCTCCCCCGCCCCCTCCCCAACCCTCCCCCGGAGGGAGAGGGAGCTATCTTGCGGAGCGCGCGACTTTAGCCCCTCTCCCTCCGGGGGAGGGGTTGGGGAGGGGGAGGGGGCGGAGGGACACGCAAAATGCCTTGCGAAACGATCCGCATCCAGCGTGGCGGAGGTGATGATAAGCTTGAGATCGGGGCGTTGCGGCAATAATCGCTTGAAATAACCAAGCAGGAAATCGATGTTCAGGCTGCGCTCGTGCGCCTCGTCGATGATCAGCGTGTCGTAATTCTTCAGCAGCGGATCGCTGTGTATCTCGGCGAGCAGTATCCCGTCGGTCATCAGTTTGATGCTGGTGTCCGGCGATACCTTGTCGTGGAAGCGCACCTTGTAGCCGACCGCGCCGCCGAGTTCGGTTATCAATTCAAACGCGATGCGTGCCGCCACGGTGCGCGCCGCCACACGGCGCGGCTGGGTGTGCCCGATGCAGCCCAATATACCGCGCCCCAGCGTCAGGCATATCTTCGGCAATTGCGTGGTCTTGCCCGAACCGGTTTCGCCGCACACGATCACCACCTGGTTCTCGACTATGGCGCGCGCCAGATCCGCGCGCTTGTCCACCACCGGCAGATCGGCAGGAAATTCTATCGCGGCGAGGGCATCAAGGCGTGCCTTGCGGCGCAAGGCGCTCGGAGGTAATTCGGTATTCACGGTCTAGTCCCAAAATCGGGCAGGAGGCAGAGTCACCTCTGCGGACCACCCAACCACCGGACGTGCGGTTCCGCATCCGGCGGTTCATAAAACACACTGGAGCCGTTGCGTTGCATCAAGCAGCGACACCAGACCTGATTCCATTTCCATTTTAAAACAACCATAATCCTAAAAAACGTAGTTGTCCGCAGATTACGCAGATTTCCGCCGATTATTGAGTATTCCTTAATTCATTACAGAGTTCACTCTGATGCACTGGGAGCCCCTCTCCCGCAAGCGGGAGAGGGGTTGGGGTGAGGGGTGTCGAGCGGAAATAAGGTTTTTATGTGCCCACAGCCCCTCATCC
>JANLIB010000075.1 GCA_024653675.1 Gallionella sp.
GCATACGGACCGATGCGGCAGTTGGCGCCCACTTCGCTGCCATCAATGTGGCTGTACGGAAAAATACTTGTGCCATTGCCGATGCTGGCGTTCTGGATCACGCTGTAAGCCCCCACCCGCACGTTGTCGCCCAGGCTCACTTCGCCTTCAAAGACGCAGCCCACGTCGATCTCGACATCGTGCCCGCAATTCAACTTGCCGCGCACCTCGATGCGCGCCGGGTCTGCCAGCGTCACGCCGCGCGCGAGCAATCGTGTGGCCTCGACCAGTTGCCAGGTGCGCTCCAGCACGGCCAATTGCAGCTTGCTGTTGATCCCGTGTATCTCCCATTCGTGGGAAGGCTGCACGGTATGCACCGCCACGCCCTGTTGCACAGCCATGCTGACGATATCGGTGAGGTAGTACTCACCCTGTGAATTCTTGTTCTGCAACTTCGCCAGCCAGCCGCGCAAATCTTTGGTCGGCGCAAGCAGGATGCCGGTATTCACTTCCATGATTTCGCGCTGCTCGGGCGTGGCGTCTTTTTCCTCGACGATGCCGAGCACATCGCCTTGATCATTGCGCAGGATGCGGCCATAGCCGGAGGGGTTATCCAGATTGATCGTCAGCAACACCAGCCCGTCGCCCGCCTGCTGCATCTGATGCAGCGTGCTGTGCTGCACCAGCGGCACGTCGCCATACAGCACCAGCGTCTGGCTATCGCCGGACAAGTGCGGCATCGCCTGCTGCACCGCATGGCCGGTGCCGAGTTGCGGTTCTTGAATTACAAACTTTGCGGAATATTTCTGCATCGCCTGCGGCACCGCTTCGCCGCCATGACCGTACACCACGCACACTTGCTGCGGCTGGAGCTCCATCGCGCAATCCAGCACATGCTGCACCAGCGGCTTGCCCGCCAGCGCGTGCAGCACCTTGGGCTTGTCGGAATACATGCGCGTGCCTTTTCCGGCGGCGAGGATGACGATGTTTATCGGGGTCATGTCCGGCTTTCTGAAGATGGCGGATTATAAACAAAAGCGGCCATCCGGCGCGCGATTTACTTGAGACTATCTGTCCAACGGACTGATCACGCCCTTGCCGCCCTTGTTCAACACGTGTGTGTAAATCATCGTGGTGGAAACATCCGAGTGGCCGAGCAGCTCCTGCACGGTGCGGATGTCATAGCCGCTTTGCAACAAATGCGTGGCGAACGAATGACGCAAGGTGTGCGGCGTGGCCGGTTTGACCAACTCCGCATCGCGCACCGCCTGCTTCACTGCGCGCTGCACACCCTTTTCATCCACATGATGACGGCGCGTCTTGCCGGAGCGCGGATCGACCGACAGATTCTTCGAAGGGAAAATATATTGCCAGCCCCATTCGCGCCCGGCATTCGGATATTTCTTGTCCAGCGCAAAAGGCAAATACACTTCACCGTATCCCTGTGCCAGATCTTCCTTGTGCAAAGCCTTTACCTTCACCATATGCGCCTTGAGCGCTGCTGCCACAGACTCCGGCAACATCGTTACCCTGTCCTTGAAACCTTTGCCTTCACGTACCAAAATCTCGTGCCGCGCAAAATCCACATCCTTCACGCGCAAGCGTACCGCCTCCATCAGGCGCATCCCCCCGCCATACAACAACGAGGCAATCAGCGCGTGCGTACCGGTCAAACGTGACAACACGGCCTGAACCTCGCTCACCGTCAACACCACGGGCAGGCGCTTGGGGGCTTTGGCCTGAGTGATGTTATCCAGCCAGGGCAATTGAATTTCCAGCACCTCACGATACAAGAACAGCAGCGCGCTCTTGGCTAAATTCTGTGTAGCAGCAGCGACCTTGCCTTGAACCGCCAAATGGGTGAGAAATGCCTCGATGTCACGCGCCCCCAAATCCTTCGGATGGCGCTTGCCGTGAAAGTAAATATAGCGTTTAATCCAGCCTATATAGCATTGTTCCGTGCGAATACTATAGTGCTTCACCCGCAATTTATCGCTTACTTGATCTAGTAACTTGGGAGACTTAATCGTGGTGCCTTCATCTGGTAAATTAGGGTGTGCCATATTTCTACCTCCTTTTAAAACAAAGCATTGCGTAGTGAATGCCAGATTACACACCTCGAAGGTGCCTTTCAAGGCATTTTTTAGGGTGTCTACTTTACGTTGAACTAAACCGCTACGCGGTGGTGCTCCGACTCCACCATATTCTGTTTTAGCCTCCCAATTCATCTTGCTGCAAATGACGTAGAAATCTCCGATCCTTGATCGCGGGGGATGTCCCCGATCAGATCAAGGAGACGGAAATGAAATCGTTACGTGAGCAGATGAACAATGCAATGATCTTGCGCGGGTTTGCACTGCGCACGCAGGAATCTTACCTGGCGGCGGTGAGAGCGCTCGCGAAGCACTACCGCCGCTCGCCGGATTTGTTGACCGCAGAAGAGATAGAGGCCTACCACCTGCATCTGATTGTCGAGCGCCGGCTCGCCTACGCCAGCGTGAACCAGTCAGCTTGCGCCTGCCGCTTTCTGTTCGACAAGGTGCTGCGTCGCCCGATGTCCAGATTCGATATCCCGATGGCGAAGGTGCCCAAGACACTGCCGCGCGTGCTGTCCCGCGATGAGGTCACCCGCCTGTTCGCGGCGGCGCCCAACCCCCGCGCCCGCACCCTGTTGATGCTCACCTATGCCGCAGGGCTGCGTGTCTCGGAGGTGTGTGCGCTGCAACTGGCCGATATCGAGAGCGCCACAGACAGGATGTGCATCAAGGTGCGCCAAGGCAAGGGCGGCCGCGATCGCTACACGATGCTTTCCCCGCTGTTGCTGCAAACCCTGCGCGACTACTGGCAGTTGTATCACCCGCGCACCTGGCTGTTCCCCAACCCGTCCGGCAGTGGGCCGATAGATATCAAGGTGGCACAGCGCATCTATGGGGCGGCGCGCGACAAGGCGGGGCTGGGCCGCAATGGCGGCATCCACACGCTGAGGCACAGTTTCGCCACGCACCTGCTGGAATCCGGTGTGGATATCCATACCATCCAGCGCCTGCTCGGACACGGGCATGTGTCGACCACCATGCGCTACTTTCACCTGGCGCAAAACAAACTGACCGGCACCGCGTCGCCGCTGGAGTTGCTCGCCCCCGCCCCCCGCTAGCCGCCATCATGGCCCACGGTGTGGGCCTGGCCGACATCTTGCGCGACCACGGCCGGCCCTATCTCGACGCACACGCTTTGTCCACCGTCCAGGACAAGGCGTGGCGGGCTATTGTCGCCTGCCGCACCCCGGCGCTGGGCGGTCATGTCGAGTGCTGCGATCACTGCGGCGTGCTGCGCTACATGTACCATTCATGCCGCAACCGGCACTGCCCGCAGTGCCAGACGCGCGCCAAGGAAGCCTGGCTCGCGGCGCGGCGGCGGGAGCTGTTGCCGGTGCCGTACTTCCATCTGGTGTTCACCTTGCCGCACGCCCTTAACGGGCTGGCGGGATGCGTTGCGCGCACGCTTTACAAGCTGTTGTTTGGCGCGGTGGCGGATACGTTGAACTCGTTCGCCGCCAACCCGCGCTGGCTGGGTGGTACGCCGAGTTTTACGCTGGTGTTGCATACCTGGAAGCAAGACCTCGGGCGGCATATTCATATCCACGCTCTGGTGGCAGGTGGCGCGTTAACGGCGGACGGCAAGTGGGTGAGCGCAAAGCGGGGCTTCCTGTTCCCGATTGAGGCGTTGTCATCTGTGTATCGGGGCAAGTTTATGGAAGCGCTCGACGCGGCGCGCAAGGCGGGCGCCCTGCGTCATGAGTCGGCGCAACATGATGCGTCATGGCGGAATCTCGTTGCCGCTTTGTACCGCCACGACTGGGTGGTTTACGCCAAACAGCCGCTGGGCGGCCCGGCGCAGGTGCTGGAGTATCTCGGGCGCTACACGCACCGGGTGGCGATCTCCAACGAGCGCATCCTCGGCATGGAGGGAGGCCGCGTGCGCTTCCGGGTGCGCGACTCCGCCAACGGCAACCGCAAGAAGGTGGTGCGCCTGGATGCGGGCGAGTTCATCGGGCGCTTCCTGCTGCATGTGTTGCCAAGCGGCTTCAAGCGCATCCGTCACTACGGCTTGCTGGGTTCTGCGCACAAGGCCGCGAATCTTGCCGCCGCTCGCGAAGCACTGGAGGCGCCGACTCCGGATCCGGTCGTGGTGGAATCGGTGGAGGCATTCATGCGGCGGGTGGCGGGCATCGAGTGGCTGAACTGTCCGCATTGCCGTGAAGGGCGGTTCATGGTGTTGCAGGGGATTGCGCCTCACTTGCCACGTGCCCCGCCACGAACGCCATCATGAAACTTTCTGTTTTGCTTTCTCGTTTCGACCAGCGGTTGGGTGTCTGCTCCAGCCGGGGCTGCGCTCGACCATGCGTCATGAATGGCCCTGGGGTTTGCCGGTTTGCTCTGTTCCGTGGTGCCGGGGGTGGCTTAAAAGTCGCCTTGTTGCCCCCATTATTTCTCACCGATTACGGAATCGCTCCGGATATTCGATTGACGACACGCGCCAAAACCTTACAATCTCCATAAGCACCGCTCTCCACAGGTTCAGTCCAACGAGGTTTATCCGCCGCCGACAGGTTGGCGCGTTGAATAGGCTTGGGTAGGGCGGCGGATAAACGCTATTCGTTAGGTTTCCAAGCCACCGGCCCACTGTATGAATGATGTCTTTTGGATAGTGCTTGTTTTCTACCTGTCGATTTGGGTACTCGGCGGGTACTTTATTTGGCGGGCCTATCGACTGGGCATCAAAAAAGATTTTAAGTATGCCACTGGCCCATGGCATGGGAAATTAAAGAACCCGGCGAAACATATAAAGCGCATGGTCGCAATTGAGCTGCTTACGGGAATCTCGCTCCTCATCATTGCTGTAGCAATACCATTATTCAAAATCGAATTGCGTGCATGGGGGCCAATTTTTACGGTTATTGGAATGACAAGACTTTTGCAGCAATTAAAGATTGCGCGGCAAAATGAAACCTAACGATTAAGGTTAGATCGTGATCGCGAAGCGAGCCACGATCTGAACCGTTTGTTGGACGAGCCCGGCGAAGGCTCACAAACGCTATGCAAACA
>JANLIB010000093.1 GCA_024653675.1 Gallionella sp.
TCCGTCGCGATACGGTGTTGCTCAAGAAATTTTAACGCTTACATATCAAACATATGCGGCGCGCTAAAATTTCTTTCGCGCCTTGTCTCGCTTAGGATTTTGAATAAATTGAGGCGCCCTCCTGCTTATTCTTCCTGAGCGGCCTTAACTGTTTTAACTGCCTTAACTGCCTTTGCTGCCTTTACTTCCTTGTCTGCCTTTACTTCTTTTACTTCCTTGTCTGCCTTGACTTCCTTCTTCTTGGCTTTGGGCGACAATACCATCACCATCTGGCGGCCTTCCATCTTGGGAAATTGCTCTACCACGCCAAAATTTTCCAGATCCGCCCTGACACGCTCGATCAAACGCATGCCGATCTCCTGGTGAGCCATCTCACGACCGCGAAAACGCAGCGTGACTTTGGTTTTGTCGCCCTCTCCCAGGAACTTGATCAAATTGCGCAGTTTGATGTTGTAATCGCCTTCATCCGTATTCGGACGAAACTTGATTTCCTTGATCTGGACCTGCTTCTGCTTGAGCTTGGCTTCATGCAGCTTCTTGCTCTCGGCATATTTGAACTTGCCGATATCCATGATGCGGCATACCGGCGGATCCGCCAAAGGCGAAATCTCCACCAAATCCAACTCTGCTTCTTCCGCCATACGCAATGCTTCTGCGATAGCTACGATCCCGAGGGGCTCTTTTTCGACACCGATGAGTCGCACCTGCGGTGCTGTGATCATTTCATTGGTGCGCTGCGCTTTGTCTTGTGCTATTTCAATATCTCCACTTAACAGGGCGTTGAAAAACTACTGATGGAACGACTAGCCATCTGACTAAGTTGGCAAACTACGCCAACTTAGTCATTGGTTATGCGCTCGGCATAACTGCGTTGCTCAAGGGCTCAAAATGCTCATTTACTATTAGTAAACTCCGCTTTTTCACCCTTTCGCGACTTGTTCTGCCATCGCTCGTGACGTTTTTCAATACCCTGTTTACAATATTTAAGCCGTGCTACCCGTTTTTGATCTCGGTTTGCAGACGCTGAAGCAAGGTTTCCAGCGTCATCTGTCCGAGATCTTCGCCACTGCGGGTACGCACGGCCACCAAATTTCCAGCCACTTCCTTATCGCCCATAATCAGTTGATAAGGTAATTTCTGCAAGCTATGTTCGCGTATTTTATAGGTAATCTTCTCGTTGCGCAAATCCAGTTGTATTCGCAGCCCGGCAGCCCGCAACTTCATGGCCACCTGATTCACATATTCCTCTTGCGCCTGGGAGATATTCATCAGCACCGCCTGAATCGGCGACAGCCACAACGGAAAGGCTCCGGCATGGTGCTCGATCAGGATGCCGATGAAGCGTTCCATCGAACCCAGTATGGCGCGATGCAGCATCACCGGGGGTTTGCGGCTGTTGTCTTCATCCACGAACTCGGCGCCCAAACGCACCGGCAAGTTGAAATCGAGCTGTATCGTCCCGCATTGCCACAGGCGTCCCAGGCTGTCCTTCAACGTGAACTCAACCTTTGGACCGTAGAACGCGCCCTCGCCCGGCTGGACATCATAAGCCAGGCCGTTCTGCTTCAGGGCTGATGCCAGGCCTGACTCGGCCTTGTCCCAGGTTTCATCGGAACCGACCCGTTTTTCCGGGCGCGTGGACAGCTTGACCAGAACCTCATCGAAACCAAAATCGCGATACACCTCGTTCAACATCACGATGAACTGCGACACCTCGGGCTGCACCTGCTCTTCGGTGCAGAATATATGCGCATCGTCCTGGGTAAAACCGCGTACGCGCATCAAGCCATGCAGTGAACCGGACGTCTCGTTGCGGTGGCAGGAACCGAACTCCGCCAGCCGCAGCGGCAGGTCGCGGTAGCTGTGCAAGCCATGATTGAATATCTGCACATGGCCGGGACAGTTCATCGGCTTGACCGCATAGTCGCGATTTTCCGATGCGGTGGTGAACATGTTGTCGTGATAGTTTTCCCAGTGGCCGGATTTCTCCCACAGTGCCCTGTCCATGATGGCCGGGGTGCGCACTTCCTGATAGTCGTGCTCAATGAACTTGCGCCGCATGTATTGCTCGACTTCCTGCCACAATGTCCAGCCCTTGGGATGCCAGAACACCATGCCCGGCGACGAATCCTGCATGTGAAACAGTTCCAGATGCTTGCCCAGCTTGCGGTGATCGCGTTTCTCGGCTTCTTCGATCTGGTGCAGATAGGCATCCAGCTCCTCCTTATTCACCCAGGCCGTGCCATAGATACGCTGCAACATCTCGTTCTTCGAATCGCCCCGCCAGTACGCGCCCGCCAGCTTCGTCAGCTTGAAAACCTTCAGCTTGCCGGTGGAGGGCACATGCGGGCCGCGGCACAGGTCGGTGAAGTCGCCCTCGGTATACAGCGACACATCTTCATTCGCCGGAATGGAGGCGATGATCTCAGCCTTGTAATGTTCGTTGATACCCTTGAAATAGCTCACCGCTTCGTCGCGCGGCAACACCTTGCGCGTCACCGGAATATCCCGCTTGGCAAGTTCCGCCATGCGCTTTTCGATAGCCGCCAGGTCTTCCGGCGTAAACGGGCGCTGGTAGGAAAAATCGTAGAAAAAACCGTTCTCGATGACCGGGCCTATCGTCACCTGCGCATCGGGGAATAATTCTTTCACCGCGTGAGCCAGCAAATGCGCGGTGGAATGGCGGATGATCTCCACCCCCTCGGCATCCTTGTCGGTGATGATGGCCAGCGCGGCGTCCTGCGCGATCAAATGCGAGGTATCCACCAGTTGTCCATCCAGCTTGCCGGCCAGCGCGGCGCGCGCCAGACCCGCGCCGATGCTCAGTGCGACATCGGCAACGGTCACAGGCTGCGCATAGCTGCGTTGTGAACCATCCGGCAAGGTGATTACTGGCATATTTTCTTTCCTGTTTTTTTCATTTCTGGTTTTTCATTTCCGGAAAAACCATTTCCGGAAAAACAAAGTGCGGCAACGCCGCACTCGAAAGAACGTAGGGCGGGTTACACCCGCCGGTTTGCGAGTTACACCCGCCGGTTTGCGGGTCACCCCCGCCATTTTTGGGCATGTTTCTCGTATGACGGCGGGTATAACCCGCCCTGCGCCGGCTCAGAACGTCATTTGCAGACCGAGGTTGATCATTGCGCTGCGCGGGATCGAATTGCCTTCATAGGTCAGCTTGTCCAATCCGTAGGCGATATCCAGCGAAAGCGCCTTGAACATCGTCAAGCCTGCGGTTAGATAACTGAGTTTTGATCCGGCCAGGTTGGTGCGATAGCCAACGCGGGCGCCGGGTATCCACCAGCTGCTCGTCGCATAAGCCCCGCTCAGCGTCATCCACTGAAAATCCCTGCCGACCGGATCTTTCACCGCATTTGCATCCAGTCCGAGATTGACGACAAAGTTCTGACTCTCCGAAAATATCGCTCCTTCGAGCTGAAGCTGGGGTTTCATCTCGTAGGTTTCATCAGCACTGAGTTGAGCAATGATGGTTGAGTTCGTATAGCCAGTGGTGTTAATGGTGGGATATTTGAAACTGGGTGAATTGAGGTTATTGACCCATGCGCCGGCACGGTAGTGCTTGCTGGTCCACAACGCGCCTACGTCCAGTCCAAAGCCGGTGCTTTTGGTGTATGTCAGGTCATTGTTGAGCGTATCCTGCGATCCATCCTGCATCGAGGTCAGGCTTACAGCCTTGTTTGCAAGACCAACCTGGTAGAACTTCACTCGTCCTCCGGCTGTCAACTCCCCGGCCTTCAACTGACTGGCCGACAGCTTGCCAGGGGTCGGCTCGCCTTCAACGGGCTCCGGCGCTTCCCGTCTAAGTACAGAGCGGCTGTAGCCCAGTCCAATTTCCCCGACTGCGGCCGCCTTGACCAGCATGGTGCTGTCGTTGGGAGGGATGGGAAGGTTGGGAGCAAGGGGATTAGCTATATAAGCATTTGCAAAAGCAGTCGCGGTGGCGTTTGAGATAAAGAGCGGGTCGGCGAGAAATGACCCGTTCGCAATCACGCTGGCGTTCGCATCCAGCACGAAGCTGCCGCCCCACCCCTTTCTGGAAATGACAAACGGCGTGAGCGGAACATGGCCGCCAAAGAATAAAGTGGCATTACCATCTTGCTGTACGGAGCTCAACACATTGTTTAAGGTTGCGGTTTGCGGGCTGGTGTTAATAAAACTGGCGATGGCGATGGCAAAGTCAGCAGGAAGTGGATTAGCTAAGGCTAGTGCCTGCAGTTCTACGGTGCTGATTGGTGTCTTGATGTCCGTTGCCGCCTTGTCAACCTGGTTGAAGAGATCGTTCACATTGCCTATTTCATATCCCCCGCCGATATGCAGAATCCCGAAGCGATACTGGCTGTCCTCCATACCCAGCACCGCCGCAGGCGCAGCCGGGTTAGCGACGCTCGACATGATGGACTGGTTGTTGCTGGATGAGCCGTAAGTAAGGTTAGGGCCGGGCGGCTGGTACACCGGGGTCGCGAAAGCATTTGCGCACAGCAAGGACGACAACGTTGCGAGTTTAAATTTGTGTTGCATTATATGCTCCCTGTAATGGTTAATGGATGCGCAGATGCTTTCAGGGCACCTCTATTAATCCAAACTCCGTCGCGATACGGCGTTGCTCAAGAAATTTTGACGCTTGCATATCAAACATATGCGGCGCGCTAAAATTTCTTTCGCGCCTTGTCTCGCTTAG
>JANLIB010000126.1 GCA_024653675.1 Gallionella sp.
CGGCGGCTTTTCCCTGCTGGAACTGGTCATCGTGATCGTGATCATTTCGGTGCTGCTGGTGTTGGCTATTTCGCGTTTGCTGGCCCTGATGGTGGATGCCGAAAGGGTAACAATGGAAACCGTGGCCGGGACATTACGCAGCGCCGTTGGCATGAAGGTTGCAGAAAGTATTGTGAAATCGAAGGTTACGGATCTTCCGGCCTTCGAGGGCAGCAACCCGATGGCCCTGCTGGCGGAAACGCCACGCAACTATCTGGGCGAGTGGGATAGCGCCGACCCGGCGAAGCTCGAGGACGGCAACTGGTATTTCGACAAGCGTGACAAGACGCTGGTCTATCTGGTCCGCAACAAGGGTTTTTTTGTTGGCGGCCAGGCCAACCCTCCCCGCGCGAGGTTTGCCGTGAGGCTGGTCTATAGTGATAGGAACGGGAACGGTGTGTTTGATCTGGGCAAGGACGTGATTGAAGGTCTGCGCCTGAATCCCGTGGAAAAGTATTCTTGGTCCCGGAACTGAAACCGGGACGGAACGGTGAAGGCAGCGGGTGATAAACTGGCTACCAGAATGCAGTAAATCAATTTTATTTGTGATTCAGGAGATAAAGTATGTCTAAACAGCAAAGCGGTTTCACTCTCGTCGAATTGGTCATCGTCATTGTTATTCTCGGCCTGTTGGCGGCCACGGCTCTGCCGCGGTTCATCGACGTTACGCATGAAGCACGTCGTGCGAGCGTCTTTGGTCTTGCCGGTGGGCTGCGTTCGGGAGCCTCGCTGGCCAAGGCGCAATTCATGATCAGTGGCAGCGTCGGTGGAAACATCTCCATGGACGGCACGCCAGTCGCAGTGAATGCCTCGGGATACCCGACCGGTGGAGCCACGGGCGGCATCGTCAGCGCCATGCAGGGGTTGGACGGTTATACACCGTCGGGCACAGACCCCACGACTGTTTTTGAACCAACTAACGGCGGTAATTCAACCTGCCGCGCGACCTATAACGCCGACCTCGGCACGGTCGTGGTTCTTTCGGCGGGATGTTAATGGATTAACGGTTTAAACCAAGACGGAGAAATAGCATGAGCGCAAGACAAGGCGGCTTTACTTTGATTGAACTGGTTATCGTCATCGTCATCCTCGGCCTGTTGGCGGCCACGGCCCTGCCGCGGTTCATTGACATCACCACGGACGCACGCATCGCGAGCGTTCAGGGTTTGGCGGGTGGTTTGCGGGGCGCAGCTTCTCTCGCCAAGGCGGAATTCATGATCAACGGCAGCGTCGGTGGAAACATCTCCATGGACGGCACGCCAGTCGCGGTGAATAACTCAGGGTATCCAACCGGAGGGAGCGCAGGTGGTATTGTCAACGCCATGCAGGGAATTGACGGTTATACACCATCGGGCACAGACCCCACGACTGTTTTTGAACCAACTAACGGCGGGAATTCGACCTGCCGGGCAACGTACAACGCCAACTTTGGTTCGGTGGCGGTATTATCGACGGGATGTTGATACTTTAGCGATATGTATATCGATTGACGGCTTTATCTTCTGAGGTAAGGCGACTGTTTGCAGAATATACAGTCGCCAGCTAAAACCGGCGCAACCTTACGAGAAGGGTTGCCATGCAAGGCCGGAGAAACCGCAAAGTTGGGGCGCTGGCAGGGGTCAGTGCCCCATTTTTTTATGGTGTGATCGATGGCAAGAATTCTTCACATCCGGTCAACCCGAGATAGCGGCTTCACCCTGGTGGAGCTGGCGGTCATCATTTTGCTCGTGGGGATACTCGCGTTTACCGCCATCCCGCGGTTTGCCGGTCCGAGCCTGCGGGTGGACGCGCAGGCCGAGCAGCTCGCGTCCGATATCCGTTACACCCAGACGCTGGCCATGACCCGCGGCGACCGCTTTCGCATCAATCTGACCGCCACGGGTTACCAGATCACCAGCAGCACCGGCGCGACTACCGTGGTCCACCCCGGCACGGGCAGCACCAACGCCGTTGCGCTCAACGGCGTGACACTCAGCGGATGGAACCCGCCGCTCACTAACGATTATGTCGCCTTTGACGGCCGCGGCGTGCCTTATAGTCTGTATACCAGCAGCACCGGGCTCGCCGCGAACGCCACGATTACTTTGTCGGGCGGTGGTTCCCAGCGCAACCTGGTGATTTCACCGGAAACGGGCAGGGTGGTGCGGCAATGAAACGCCGGTCGCATGCCTTCAGCGTATTGCCGTCATTCCCGCGCAGGCGGGAATCCAGGATTTCAAGGAATTACCGGAAGCAAACGGGTGTGACGCTGGTCGAGCTAATCGCGTTTATCGTGATCGCGGCGTTGCTGGCGACCGGCCTTATCACCACGTTTACCTCGTCCATGAAAGCCACCCCTCCGTCCGGCGACGTCTCCCAGGCCCTGCAGCTCGCGCAGGAACGCATGGAGCTGATCCTCGCGTACAAGAAATCAAAAGGCTTCGCGGCCATGATTGACCCCTGCACGCTCGGCACGCCGCCCGCGCCATGCACCAGTTTTCCGTCCGGTTTCGGCGTATCGGTACCGCCATTCACCAACTGGAACGGCAGCAGCGAGTACAAAGTGATCACGGTGAATGTCACCGGCCCTCAAACCATCGCGCTCACGGCGCTCGTGGCCAGTTACTGACATGCGCACCGCACATCGATTTCAGCGCGGACATTCATACGGGATGAACCGTTGTGCCGGCTTCAGCCTGGTGGAGCTGGTTCTGGTCGTGGTGCTGACGGGCATCCTGGCCGCGGTCGCCTCGCAGATGCTGGGCAAGAGTTTGCAGTCGTTTGTCTTCGGCAAGGAAGCGGTCAAGGGCGACGCCCAGGCGCGCGTGGCGCTCGAGCGGTTGACGCGCGATCTGCGCATGGTCAGTTCGCCGGCGAATCTCGTCATCGCTCCGGCGACCGCCATCACCTTCAGCGACACCGAGGGCAACAACGTGAGTTATTCGCTCGCCGCCGGCAAGTTGATGCGCAACACGCAGGTGCTGGCCGACGACGTCAGCAGCCTGCAATTTATCTATCTGGACAACAACACGGTTGTGACATCGAGCGCGGCGGCAGTTTACTACATCACCGCTACCGTGGCGGTCAAGCGCGGCATCCTTGCGACTGACATCACCACCCTGCGCGCCACGGTGCATCCGAGGAATTTTTGATGAGAGCTTATCTCAAAAACCCCCTCACCAATGTAGGTTGGGTTAAGCCGCGACAGCGGCGAACCCAACAAGATCGTAGCGATGCTATCCCGCGCACACAGCGCGGCTTCCTGCTCATCACCGCCGTGATCCTGATCGTGGTTGTAGCGCTGCTCGCCACCGTGATCACCTTCCTGACCACGGGCAACGTGCTGTCGAGCGCGGGCCATGCCAACTCGGCGCAGGCGCTGTTCCTGGCTGAGAGCGGGCTTGAGTACGAGCAGCTGCGGCTGGCGCAGAATGTGGACTGGTACCGCAGCACCACCGACCCGATCGCTACCAGCCCCCGGAACCTCGGTGCCGGGACATTCACGGTGTATTCCAATCTGCCGGCGACGATGTTGCGGCGGCGCCTAAACTCGGCATCGACTGCCGTCTGTGTTTATACCATCGATCGTTGGCCCACGAGCGGCTATGTCCAGATTGATAATGACATCACCGCAGTTGGGGAGTTCGTGCGGTACACCGGTACCACCTCGAGCGTCGCCAGCTGCGGCAATCGCCCGGCGCTGACTGGCATTGCACGAGATCAAACGATCTTCGGGGTTAAAGGCTCAAACGTCGATCACGATCGTGGTAGTCCCGTCTATCCGGTCACGCCACTCATCACTAACCTCGGTTTGAGCTGCACTGCACCGAGCACCATTCAGATAGTCGACCACTTAAAATTTCTGACTGTTGGGACGATCAGCCTGACCGATCTCGCCGGCAACACCGAGGAGATCAGTTACACCGGTTCCACCCGCGCGGGTGGTGTAATGACGCTCACCGGCGTGACCCGCTGTTCCAACGTCACCGGCCCCTTTGCTTATGCCCCCAATTTCCCGGTCACGCCGTTACTGGACGACGGAACCAGCCCTGACTTCGAGGCGCAAATTTTTGCCAGCGGCGCGGTCGGTAGTGCCACGCGTCAGGAAAGTAAATCGATTCAACGATAGGTATCGAGCCATGAACAAACGTACATTACTGAGCCTCACCGTCCTGCTGGGATCGTTGTTGTGCCTGTGGCACGCCCCGGCGCAGGCCGCGCGCCAGTTTTCGATCACGCAGTCACCCGCGGCGGCATTGGCAGAATACGACATGGGTTCGACCCAGACACTGACCTACACAATCGCCAACACCGCCTCCGGCGGCAATAACTGTGAGCGTATCTACGAGATGCGTTTCCGGTTGCCCGGCACGGGTACGGTGTTTTCCTCGGCGACGGCGCCACCCGCCAACTGGACACGTACCAGCTTCAGTGCCACCTCGGTGACGTTCCGCGTGAATTCGTGGAGCAATGCCATTGATACGTCGCCGGGTGGGGGAAAATCCTGTGCCCAGGGGGCAGTCACCTCCGTGGCGTTCAACCTCGTGCTCGTGATGCGTACGACCACGGCGGATATCACCGAAACCCTGCGCGACGCGCGCGCAAGCTTCACCCTGGATACAAACTTCGCCAACGGCATCTCGCGCAGTGGCCGCAACACCGCCAACAATCCCGGTTCGTGGACCCTGCGGGCGCTGCAGATTACCTCGTTTCAGACCACAGACCTCAGTAATAACCCCGTCAGCGCGATTTACGCAGGCACGAGCTTTCGTCTGGTGATCACGATGAGGAATAATTCAAGCGCTACCCAAAATGGCATCACCGCGAGTCCGACACCACCGACGACCGCGGCGCCGGGAAGCAAGACCGGAACCTGGGGCGGGGGCAGCCCGAATTGTTCCCTGACAAGCACGAGCCCAAGTCCACTCAACCTTGCCCCGGGCGCTTCGGGAACCATTACCTATACCTGTACCACGGCAAGCGGTGACAGCGGAACCGTTACTTACGCCACCAAGGTGCGCAACGGCACCAACAACGCGACTTCGCGGACAGTGACATCGAACACGCTGGCTGTCAGCGCCTTCGTGGCCATCCTTTCCGTGCTCGATGCGGGTACGAATCTTCCCCGAAACTGTTTCTATCTCGACCAAAACCTCAAAATTAGCATGGCCTGGCAAAACAATTACTCGTTCGCTATCACTGGAATCACGGCTACGCTGTCGCCCACGGTGGCGGGCATCGTTACGCTGGTTTCGGGACCAACCTATATCCCGCCTTCTGATATCGGTGCCGGGGGAGTGACAAAAGATCCGGCTGTCGAGTGGGTCTATCAGATTACCGGAGGCACGGCCGGTCAGCTTTTCGGCTTCACCGGCTCGGCGACCGGTACCGGGAGTGGCTCACCTCGGACCACGCCGACGGCCAGCGTGACCAACATCACGCGCGGCGGCTTCAATCCCGTGGTGAGTCCGGGTACTGTCAACGGCTTCAGCACGAATCAGAACATTGAATGGTCTATCACGAATAACGGTTGTGGACAGGTCACCAAGGTTGAGATCACGGTCCCGGCGGGCTTTACCTGGGGCGGGGATGGCTATGCCGTGGTTAACGCGAACGATGAGACCTGGGGAGTTTCCGGAACCAACCCCGCGGCTTTTGACTTCACCGGAGCGAACCCGATTCCTCTCAGCGGCAGCGGTGCGTTTTCGCTGGTGCTGACCACCCCGCCCGGGATTGCCGTGCCCACGGATTACACATTTGATGTCGGTATCACGGAAGACGTGACGGGTTTTTCCACACGTTCAACGTCGGTGACGGTTAACCCCTTCGGGTCACCCAGCCTCAACGACACAACCCCCGGACCCTGGCGCGAGGAATTCCGCTAGTTGCGATTTACAGTTTGCCGCCCGGCCGGTACGGTTTCTGTTAATCTTTTATGAAATACTTAGATTTGATGTTTCGAGCGACAAATCAACTCACGACAATGCGTAACGGCCGTTTTGAAGGATTCACGCTCGTCGAGATGATCGCGACGCTGATCATCATCGCGCTGATCGCGGCGGTCACCGGCCCGCGGTTTTTCGATGTCAGCGCCTTCCGCGCGAGCGGTTTT
>JANLIB010000096.1 GCA_024653675.1 Gallionella sp.
CAGATCGATTTCGGCGCCGGCCCGCCGATCACCGATGTGTACACCGGCGAAATCTTCAAGACCTGGTTCTTCGTGATGACCTTGTGCTGGTCGCGCCACCAGTATGCCGAGTTTGTCCGCGACCAGACCGTGGCCACCTGGCTGGGCTGCCACCGGCGCGCGTTTGAGCAGTTCTCGGGCGTGCCGTCACGCGCCATCATCGACAACGCCAAATGCGCCATCACCAAAGCCTGCGTCCACGAGCCTGACGTGCAACGTGCGTATGCGGAATGCGCGGAAGGCTACGGGTTCAAAATCGATCCCTGCCCACCGCGCGACCCGCAAAAGAAAGGGATCGTCGAAGCGGGCGTCAAATACATCAAAGGCAGCTTTCTGCCGCTACGCGAATTCCGCGATCTGGATGATGCCAACCGCCAGTTGCAGGCGTGGGTGATGAACGAGGCCGGCAACCGCATCCACGGCACGACCCGCGAAGCGCCGCTCAAGCGTTTTGCCGAAGTGGAGCAAAGCTTGCTCAGTGCATTGCCAAGCGTCCCGCCAGAGTTGGCCATCTGGGCCAATGTCAAAGTCCACCGCGACGCGCACGTCCAATACGAGAACAACTACTATTCCGTACCGTTCCGGCTGATCGGCAGCGACTTATGGCTGAAGGCGACCGACACCATGGTGACGCTGTACCGCGAACACGAAGCGGTTGCCAGCCATGTGCGGCTGACGGGGAAAGGGCTGCGCGATACCGTAACCGACCATATGCCGCCGGAAGCACAGGCGTGGCTCATGCAGGACACGCAGTGGTGTTTGAGCGCGGCCTTGCAGATTGGTCCGGCCTGCCATGCCATGGTGCATGCCATGTTCGGCGACCATGTTCTGATCAAAATGCGTGCGGTGCAAGGCGTGCTGCGGCTCAAACAAAAATATGGTGCGGCCAGACTGGAAGCGGCCTGCCAACGCGCCAACCACTACGGCACGCCGGGCTACAAGGTGGTCAAGACCATCCTGGAAAAGGGGCTGGATCAGCTCACCCCGCTACTGGCCTTCGACGCGCTTGCCTCCACCTATACCAGCGGCGGTCGTTTCTGCCGCGACACCCAAACCATTCTTCAATGAGGTCTACCATGCACCCGATTCCCGAACTGACACCCCTGCTCAAACAACTGCGCTTGTCCGGTATTCTCGATTCACTCGAAGCCCGCAACCGCGAAGCCATCGACCGCAAGCTGGCCTTCACCGATTTCCTCAGCCTGCTGATTCATGACGAAGTCGCCAGACGGGAGCAGAAGAAACTGGATCTGCGGCTGCGGCGCGCGAATTTCCGCAGCCAGAAGACGCTGGAAGGTTTCGACTTCGACCGACTACCCAACCTGAACCGAGCGGCAGTCCATGACCTGGCTACGTGCCGTTTCATCGAGGAGAAAGTCGCCGTACTGATTGTGGGTCCCTGCGGCACCGGCAAAAGCCATCTGGCGCAGTCTCTGGGTCATGCGGCAGCCCGTCATGGCCATGATGTGCTGTTCATCACGCAAACCCAGCTCCTGGGCAGCTTGCGCGCCGCCCATGCGACCGGCAATTACGCGCGGCGGTTTCAATACTTGGTCAAAGTGCCGCTTTTAATCATTGACGATTTTGGGCTAAAACCCTTGCGCTCGCCAGAAGACGAAGACTTCCATGACTTGATCGCCGAACGCTACGAGCGTACCGCGACCATTCTGACCAGTAACCTCGACTTTGATGAATGGGGTGAAGCGTTCGCCGCCAACAAGATGATCGGCGCGGCCACGCTGGACCGATTGCGCCACGGAGCGTATCGCGTGATTCTGGATGGCGAGAGTTACCGCGACCCGAAGCCAATGCCGGAAAGATCAAAACCGCCAGCAGGAAAAGGAGGTAAACCTACTCCGGCTTGAGATAGGTACGCCAGCAGCAAGGCAAGGTGAAAAATGCGATTGCAAAAACAGCAAAAATCACGCATTCTATACCCCCAGTTTGAGCCCCTGAAATGACACTTCAAAGTGGCGCCATTACGGCGGAAATCAGTGGCGCCTTAATGCCGAAAGGTGACATAAGTGGCGCGTTCGATCTTGCGGCTGGAGAAGGTGCCGGTGGCATAGCCGTAGATCAGCAGGCTGAGCAGCATGGCGGGGTGGTAGGCATCGCTGCCGCGACCCGCATAGGCACGTTCGATCATGGAGAGGTCGATATTTTCGACCACGGCGGCGACGTAGCGGGCCAAGTGTGCTTCGGGCAACCACTCT
>JANLIB010000110.1 GCA_024653675.1 Gallionella sp.
GATGTTTGCATAGCGTTTGTGAGCCTTCGCCGGGCTCGTCCAACAAACGGTTCAGATCGTGGCTCGCTTCGCGATCACGATCTAACCTTAATCGTTAGGAGTCATTTTTGCCCGCACCTTCGTTGAGCGTGGGGTAACGCTGTTCCAACTCATCTTGCTCCCGATCACGGTCCTCGTTTGAGTATGTATCAACTTTCATTCGCCGAAACCCAGTTGCCAGATGCTCGACGTTGCGCTCGATCTTTTCGAGAGATTTTGCAATCGAATAGAGGGGCGGCGTCCCAATGGTGCCGTAGCCCTCGAACTCTTCAAAGTGAAGAATAATAGTGTCTGCGTATGGTTTGCCAGTGGCGCTTTTATATGTGACCTCAACGGTCAGGCAAGCTTTAACTTTTTCTGCGAAATTCTGATGCATTTGAGTATAACCAGACTGTAGCGCCTGTCCGGGGCCAAGATACCGAAGCCCTTTTGATAGAAACTGGCTTCGTGAAAAGTCTTTAATGAGTTCGTTTTCACCCGATGTCTGAGATTTTCCGCGTAACGCGAAATGCACGTCGTACGCTGGGCCAAGGCCAATGTTCTTTACCCGGAGCGTAAAGATATTTACCATTTCTTCGAGAGGCGACGCAATAACTTCAATACGCGGCTCTGTCTGCACCTCACGCATACGTCGTGTTTCAGTCACTAGGCTTGCCGTGAGAACAGCGTAGACAACTGTGGCGAACATAACGATGCCAGAGAATACCGTTGTAAGAACACCGGCGTTCTGGTTAAGAAAGTTCAATGCGTCCGCAAGCGCCAAATCAGTGACTCCTAACGAATAGCGTTTATCCGCCGCCCCTCCCAATCCTGCAAGAGCCACGAGCCTAATGGCGGCGGATAAACCTCGTTGGACTGAACCTACGGAGAGCGGTGCTTATGGGGATTGTAAGGCTGCGGGAGCGGAAGTCAACCGTGCGGCAGGTTAGGCAGCAAGCGTAGGGTGCATTCATGCACAATGGTGTGCACAGCGCACCCTACCGTAATGCACGAGCCCTCAGTCTCGAATATTCCCAGCCCCAACCCGCCTAACGCATGGCAAGCAGCCACCTCTTGAAATTGCCATGCCCGTTCCCTCTCCTCAATCCTCTCCCGCAAGCGGGCGAGGAGGCGAACGAATCGCTACGCGATTTTTACGTTAAACGCCTGTCCCAGCAAAAAGATTTGCAAAATCCGGCGCTAATCACTAGAATGCGCGCCTTTCCGTCGTACCGAATTCATTAGGAGTAGTCATGGCCAATACCGCACAAGCCCGTAAACGTGCCCGTCAAGCAGTTAAACAGAATGCTCATAACAGCAGCCTGCGCTCCGAATTGCGCACTGCGGTCAAGAAGGTGATCAAGGCGATCGAAGCGGGCGACAAGGCGGCCGCGAAAGCCGTTTACCAGACTTCCGTCAGCGCCGTGGATCGCATCGCCGACAAGAAGATCATTCACAAGAACAAGGCCGCTCGCCACAAGGGCCGTCTGTCTGCGGCTATCAAGGCAATGGCTTAATCGCCCGACCGTATTGATTCACCGCACAAGCCGACAGTGATGTCGGCTTGTTTGCTTTGCAAGAGCTAATTCTGGGAAACCCTTATTTCGTCATTCCCGCGTAAGCGGGAATCCAGTTATTTCAACTGTCCCCGCGAAGCGGGACAAGCACTACCGGTTTTGTCTGCTATGCAGAGTTGGTTTAATCGCTGGATTCCCGCCTGCGCGGGAATGACGGGCCTTCGCGGGAATGACGGATTTTTGGGAATTTCCTTTTTGGAATGGCATTGTTTCTCTTGCCTAGACGGGGCTGTTTGGCTCAATATACGCACCCTGTTATGGCTGAACGGCGGACAAGTCCGCCGTCTGTATTTTAGAGGTTCGAGATGTCGCATGTAATGAACACCTACCCCCGCCTCCCCGTCGCTTTTGTGCGCGGCGAAGGCGCGTGGCTGTGGGATACCGAAGGCAAGCGCTATCTTGACGGCTTGGCGGGCATCGCCGTGAACACCCTGGGGCATGCGCATCCGCGCTTCACCGCCGCGCTCAGCGCGCAGATCGGCAAGTTGATCCACTGTTCCAATGTCTATCAGGTGAACGAACAGGAACGGCTGGCCGACAAATTGTGCGGCCTGTCAGGGATGCAGGAAGTGTTTTTCTGCAATTCCGGCTGCGAGGCGAATGAGGCAGCGATCAAGCTGGCGCGCATGTACGGCCACAAGCAGGAAATCGAAGCGCCCGCCATCATCGTGATGGAAAAAGCCTTCCACGGACGCACGCTTGCTACTCTTTCCGCCACCGGAAGCCGCAAGGTTCAGGCCGGATTCGAACCGCTGGTCAGCGGGTTCGTGCGCGTGCCCTACAACGACATGAATGCGATCCGCCAGGTCGCGCAGAACAACCGCAATGTGGTTGCGGTGCTGGTCGAGCCGATACAGGGCGAAGGCGGCGTGCGCACTCTGGACATCGAATATCTGCAACAACTGCGGCAGTTCTGCGATGCGCAGAACTGGCTGCTGATGCTGGACGAGGTGCAATGCGGCATCGGCCGCACCGGCAAGTGGTTCGCCTACCAGCACGCCGGTATCCTGCCCGACGTGATGACGCTCGCCAAAGGGCTGGGATCGGGCGTGCCTATCGGCGCATGCCTCGCTGCCGGCAAGGCATCCGGGACTTTCCAGCCGGGCAATCATGGCTCGACGTTCGGCGGCAATCCGCTGGCTTGCACGGCAGGCCTGACCACGCTGAATATCATTGAACAGGATAAGCTGCTGGCGCATGCCGGCAGCCTCGGGCGATTCATTCGCGAAGGCTTCGCCACCGCCTTGCAGGGCGTGAATGGGATCAAAGAGATCCGCGGCCAGGGACTGATGATAGGCATCGAGCTCGACAAGCCGTGCGGTGATCTGGTCAAACTGGCTCTTGCGAAAGGATTATTGATCAACGTGACGGCAGACAGCGTTATCCGCCTGTTGCCGCCGCTGGTGATGACCCGGGGCGAAGCACAGCAGTTGCTGGATATCCTGTGTCCGCTGATAAAAGAATTTGCGCAATCCTGATCGGTGACGACCCATGTCAGCCCAGCCCATGCCAATAAAGAAACCAGCGCCGGTAAAACACTTCCTGCAGTTCAAGGACTTCACCCGTGAGGAGTTCGAATACCTGTTCGAGCGCACCCGCATCATCAAACAGAAGTTCAAGGCCTACCAGCAGTACTGGCCGCTTACCGACCGCACGCTGGTAATGATCTTCGAGAAGGCCAGCACGCGCACGCGCCTGTCGTTCGAAGCCGGCATACAACAGCTCGGCGGCTCGGCGATCTACCTGAATACGCGCGATTCGCAACTGGGGCGCGGCGAGCCGGTGGAAGACGCCGGGCAGGTGATCTCGCGGATGAGCGATCTGGTGATGATCCGCACCTTCGAGCAATCCATCGTCGAACGCTTTGCCGCGAATTCGCGCGTGCCGGTGATCAACGGCCTGACCAACGAGTATCATCCGTGCCAGATCCTCGCCGACATTTACACGTTCATCGAACAGCGCGGGACGATACAAGGCAAGACTGTTGCGTGGATCGGCGACTCCAACAACGTGTGCAACACCTGGCTGCAGGCGGCCGAGATACTGGATTTCAACGTGCATGTCTCGACACCTCCCGGCTACGAAGTCGAACCGGAGCGCGCCGGATTGTTCGGCGAGGACCACTACGAGGAATTCACCGACCCGATGGAAGCCGCGCGCGGCGCGGATCTGGTGACCACCGATGTATGGACCAGCATGGGCTTCGAAGCCGAGAACGAAGAACGCATGAAGGACTTCGCCGACTGGCAGGTGGATGAGGACATGATGCGCGTCGCCGCCAAGGATGCGCTGTTCATGCACTGCCTGCCCGCGCATCGCGGCGAGGAAGTCTCCGCCGGCGTGATGGACGGCCCGCAGAGCGTGGTGTGGGATGAGGCCGAGAATCGTTTGCATGTGCAAAAGGCGCTGATGGAATACTTGCTGCTGGGGCAAGTGTAGGGCGGGTTTAACCAGCGACTTGGCTGCGGTTTTTTGCAGCCTAGTCGAATGGCTATGCAAAGCTCACCCGCCATGGCGGGTGTAACCCGCCCTACCACTGAATTGGTGGATACGCGCTCCGCGCTTTATCCACCCTACGATGAGGAAACGCAAAGCATGAGCGACATCAAAAAAGCCGTCCTCGCCTATTCCGGCGGACTCGATACCTCGGTCATCCTGAAATGGCTGCAGGACACGTATAAATGCGAAGTGGTCACCTTCACCGCCGACATCGGCCAGGGCGAGGAGCTGGAACCGGCGCGCGCCAAGGCGCTGAAGATGGGTATCAAACCAGAGAACATCTTCATCGACGACATGCGCGAGGAATTCGTGCGCGATTTCGTGTTCCCGATGTTCCGCGCCAACACCGTATATGAAGGCGAATACCTGCTCGGCACCTCGATCGCGCGTCCGCTGATCGCCAAGCGCCTGATCGAGATCGCCGCCAAAACCGGCGCGCAAGCCATCGCGCACGGCGCGACCGGCAAGGGCAACGACCAGGTGCGTTTCGAACTTGGGGCCTATGCATTAAACCCGAACATCAAGGTCATCGCGCCATGGCGCGAATGGGATCTGCTGTCGCGCGAAAAACTGATGGCTTACGCCGAGAAGGCCGGCATCCCGATCGACATGAAACACAAGCAGGGCGGCTCGCCCTACTCGATGGATGCCAACCTGCTGCATATCTCTTTCGAAGGCCGCCATCTGGAAGATCCCGCTGCCGAGGCCGAAGAGTCGATGTGGCGCTGGACCGTGTCGCCGGAAAAAGCGCCGGATGCTGCCGAATATCTCGACCTCGAATTCGCCAACGGCGACATCGTCGCGCTTAACGGCGCAAAGATGACTCCGGCACAAGTACTGGCCAAACTGAACCAACTGGGCGGCAAGCACGGCATCGGGCGCCTCGACCTGGTGGAGAACCGCTACGTCGGCATGAAGTCGCGCGGCTGCTACGAAACTCCCGGCGGCACCATCATGCTCAAGGCGCATCGCGCCATCGAATCCATCACGCTGGATCGCGAAGTGGCGCACCTGAAAGACGATTTGATGCCGCGCTACGCCAGCATGATCTACAACGGCTACTGGTGGAGTCCGGAACGCCGCGCGCTGCAGACCCTGATCGACCATACCCAGCAGACCGTCAACGGCAACGTGCGCGTCAAACTGTACAAGGGCAACGTGATCGTCGTCGGCCGCGACTCCAAGACCGACTCGCTGTTCGACCCGACCATCGCCACCTTCGAGGATGACAAGGGCGCATACGACCAGAAGGACGCGGCGGGCTTCATCAAACTCAACGCGCTGCGCCTGCGCATCGCAGCAAACCTGCACAGGAAGAAATAATTGAATATGCCTCTGCACGATTCACAGGTGGGTATTGAACGGTCTCACTTCCCCCTTAGAAAAAGGGGGACTGAGGGGGATTTACATGCTCGGCGCGTCTCAAATCCCCCCTGCCCCCCTTTTGCCAAGGGGGGAATTCCCGCCACACGGGAATTATGCAAGGGAAAATCATGATCCACGAACTGAGCGGAGACATTTTATTCAGCGGTGCGAAAGCCATCGCGCAAGGCGTCGCCCCCAATGATGATTTTCACAGCGGATTGGCGCTGCAACTGCGCGAGCGCATGCCGGCGATGTACAAGGACTTCCGCCATTTTTGCAAGATCAAACATCCCAAGTCCGGCGGATTGTGGACATGGATGAGCGCTGATGGCCGTTTCATCGTCAATCTGTTTACCCATGAAGCCGCATACGGCCACGGCAGCAAGCCCGGGCACCCGTCGATCAGCAATGTGAATCATGCATTGCATGCGCTTCGCGGCTTTGCGAAAAAGGAGAAGATCGCCAGCCTTGCCTTGCCGCGTCTGGCCAGCGGATTGACCGGCCTGAAATGGGATGAAGTAAAACCGCTCCTCGAGAAACATCTCGGCGATCTCGGTATCCCGGTGTATGTGTATACCACTTACCAGAAAGGCGTCAAAGCCAGCGAACCAGCCAAATCAAAATAAGGAAGAGTCATGTCGCAATTCGATAACGCCCAATTCAACAACGTAAGCGTAGTAAAAAAAAGCAATGTATTTTTCGACGGCAAATGCGTATCGCACTCGGTATTGTTTCCGGATGGCACGCGCAAGACCGTCGGCGTGATCCTGCCCAGCACGCTCACCTTCAATGTCAGCACGCCCGAACTGATGGAGATCACCTCCGGCACTTGCCGCGTGAAGATAGGCGACGAGCCGGAATTCAAGACCTATGCTGCCGGCAGCCAGTTCTCGGTGCCCGCCAATGGCCGCTTCGTGATCGAGGCACAGGAAGTCGTGAATTACGTTTGCAGTTTTGGCTCCGACTAACCTGAAGGTAAGTCTACGCCGCAACAAGCCGCTTCGCGGCGTGTTGTGGTTAATCATGTTTTTGTAGGTTAGGTTAGCGTTTTTGCGTAACCCAACATTGCGCGCGTTGGGTTACGCGATGAAACCGCTAACCCAACCTACACAGCTTTGTTTTGTTCGTGTTTTTCGTGCCTTTCGTGGACAGAATCTGTTTTTCATTTTTTTGCAGGAGCAACCATGCCAACCTTCGACATCGTTTCGGAAGTAGACAAGACCGAAGTCAAGAACGCGGTCGAACAGACCAACAAGGAAGTCAGCACCCGCTTTGACTTCAAGGGTTCGGATGCGCGCGTCGAGCAGGCCGAGCTCAAGCTCACCGTGTGGGCCGACAATGAATTCCAGCTCGGCCAGGAGCAGGATATCCTGAACGCCAAACTGACCAAACGCGGCGTGGATATCAGGTGCATGGAGATCAGCGACAAGATCGAAAAAGTCAGCGGCAACAAGGTGAAACGCAGTTGCGAAGTCAAGGTCGGCGTGGAGATCGAACTGGCGAAAAAGATCGTCAAGCACCTCAAGGACAGCAAGTTGAAAGTGCAGGCCAGCATCCAGGGCGACACCGTGCGCGTCACCGGCAAGAACCGCGATGACCTGCAGGATGCGATCGCATTCGTCAAGAAAACCATCACCGACTTCCCGTTGCAGTATCAGAATTTCCGCGACTGACCATTAGCAGATACTGCCCATGAAATCTGTTCTCGTCCCGCTCGCGCAAGGCTGCGAAGAAATCGAAGCAGTCACGGTCATCGACATCCTGCGCCGGGCGGGGATCAGAGTGGTCAGCGCGGGTCTGGATGATCTGCCGGTGCTGGCCAGCCGCAGCGTATTACTGCTACCGGATACCACACTGGACACCGCTCTGAACGACAGCTTCGATATGATCGTTCTGCCCGGCGGACAGCCCGGCACCGACAATCTCAAGGCGGACAAACGCATCATTTCCTTGCTGCAACAAATGGCGCGTCAGGGAAAATATGTCGCCGCGATTTGCGCCGCGCCCTCGGTTCTGGCCGCTGCCGGATTACTCGACGGCAAACAGGCCACCAGTTTCCCCGGTGCGCTTGACACGTTCCGGAACGTAAAACAACAACCCGCCGCGATCGTCGAGGATGGCAAGTTCATCACTTCTCGTGGACCGGGCACAGCGATGGATTTCGCGCTGACGCTTGTGGAACGACTGGCCGGCAAAACCAAACGTCAGGAAGTCGAAGCGGGATTGCAGCGTTAAGGGTGCAAGTGTCTGATTCCATTTCCCCTTCAAACGGAAAATAATCCGTAGGGCGGGTCACACCCGCCGTTGAACGGGATAACAAGGTGGTTCTGATAGATGATGCTGTAATGGCGGGTGTGACCCGCCCTACGATATTGCGCTATTGATAGAGAAATTAAATGACTGGACGCGCGCAATCAGCGCAAACTCATCACCTTCCAGCCGTGCTGTTCGGCATGCGCGCGCAGCGTGGCATCCGGATTCACCGCCACCGGATTTTTCACCCTGGCGAGCAACGGCAAATCATTCAATGAATCGCTGTAAAACGTGCTGTCGGCGAAGCTGTCCATGTTCCAACCGCGCGCGGCCAGCCAGTTTTCCAGGCGGGTTATTTTCCCCTCGCGGAAACACGGCACATCGGCGACGTTCCCGGTGAATTCGCCGCCCTTGTGTTCCGGCTCGGTCGCGATCAGGTTCTCGACGCCGAATTCGCGCGCGATCGGCGCGGTGACGAAACTGTTGGTCGCGGTAATGATGACGCACACATCGCCCGCCGCGCGATGGCGTTCGACCAGGTCGCGCGCCGGCTGGGTGATCATGCCCAGCACCTGCTCGCGCATGAACTGCCGATGCCATTCATCCAGCGTAATGCGCGCATGGCGCGACAGCGGCTTCAATTGAAAATCCAGGAACTCGTGGATGTCCAAAGTCCCCGCCTTATAGTGGTCATAGAAGGCCTGGTTCCTGGCTTCGAACAGTTCGCGGTCGAGCACGCCGATGCGGATCAGGAATTGCGACCACTCGAAATCGCTGTCGCCGTTGAGCAGGGTGTTATCCAGATCGAATAATGTCAGGTTCACTTCAACTCCGATTCTCGTTGCACAAATGCTGCGTGGGCTGCGCCCACCCTACAACTACTCGTTGCAATAAAGGTAGGGTGGGCGCAGCCCACGCGGTATTCTTTGTCTACACTACCGCTGTTCCCCATAATTAAAGCTCTCGCAATCATTATCCTGCCCTCCTGCCCAATCGGCTGGCAAAATCCCACGGCGCACATATTGATGAAAGCTTGAATATGGCCAATCCGCCACCTGCTTTACCAATTCGTGTTTCACCGGGTTGTAGTGGATATAATCAATGTGTTTTTGCAGATCATCCTCATCGCACAGCAGGTGTTCCCAAAATCGCCGCTGCCATATGCCTTTTTCGCCCTTGCGGAACTTGCTTTTGCTACGCCGGGGATCAGCCGGAATGGCCTGTGAAAATCCGGCCTTAATACGTTGCCAGCGCGTAGAAAAATCATTGTCATCCGGCGGCAATTGCCACACCGCATGAAGATGTTCGGGCAAAATACAAATGGCGATCGTTTCAACGGGAGCTGACTGCATGACAGTGCGATACGCCAGCCGCAACAAATCGATTTGCTCGACCAGCAAGCCGGAATGCCGATCCGCCAGAGTCACGGTAAAAAAATACATTCCGCCTTCAATATTTGCCCGCCGGTATCGTGACATTGTTTGGTTTTTCCAGTATTCCGCCATCCGCATGGGTTTCGTAGATTCGTAGGGAGGGCAAAGCACACGCAGTTGGCATCGCGGCCGAATGACAAATACCGCGTGGGCTGCGCCCACTCTACGACTGCTTCAACTGCTGCGTGGGCTGCGCCCACCCTACAACTGCTACAACTTCAACTCTTGCTGCAATACTTCTTTAAGCAACGGGACGGACGGCGCGCGGTGCAGGCGCAGCGAATGCTCATCCAGCGCATCCAGCACCGCCATCAGGCTGGGCAAGTCGCGCCGCCCGTGGCGCAACAGATAGTGCGTGACCTCGGCCGGCAGCGCAAAGCCTCGCGCGTGTGCATGCCGCATCAACGCCTGCGCCTTTTCTTCTTCGCTCAGCCCGTGAAGTTGATACACCAGCCCCCAGCCCAGACGGGTGCGCAGGTCGTCGCGCAACTTGAGATGCAGCGGCGATTCCTTGCCGCTCACCAGCAGCATGCCGCCGCTGTCGCGCATCCGGTTGTACAGATCGAACAGCGCGACCTGCGCCGCATCATCAAGCGTCTCGACATCATCCACCGCCACCATTGCCGCGCCCATGTCTGTACTCCGGGGCGGAACGCCGCCATGCGCATAGTTCGCGCTGTGCTGCATATTCTGGTTGGTTTGCACATCTTGGGCGGCACGCACGCAGGCTTGCAGCAAATGGCTCTTGCCGCTGCCGGCCTCTCCCCACACATAGAAACACCGCTCGCTGCTGCCGCCAGACAGGGCATGGCGCAATGCCGAGAGCAATTCGAGATTGCGTCCCGCCACGAAATTGTCCAACGACGGCTGCCAGCCGGGGACGATATCGAGCAGCAGCTGACTCAAGAAAGCCTCATATCTTTTTATACATGTCGCTGGTCAGATACCAGGATTTTCCATGTCGCAGACCAACCAGCAGGATGGCGGATAACGGCAATGCCAGCAGTATGCCGAAGAAACCGAACAGTTGCCCGAAGGCGAGCAGCGCGAAAATCACCGCCAGCGGGTGCAATCCGACTCGTTCACCGACCAGCCACGGAGTGACCAACATGCCCTCGATCAACTGCCCCGCGCCGAATACCCCCCACACCCACAGCACGCCGCTGAAACCGGGAAACTGCATCACTGCCGCGAGTGTTGCAAGCACCAGGCCGACGATCATGCCAAGATAGGGAACGAACACCAGCATGCCCGCGACGATGCCGATGGGCAGCGCGAATTCCAGCCCGGCCAGCCACAGCACGATGCTGTAATAAGCGCTCATCAACAGCATCACGGAAATCTGTCCGCGCAGGAATTCCGCCAAAATACGATCCACCTCGGCCAGTATCTCATTGACCTTGGCGTGCCAATGGCGCGGCAAAAGATCGTCCACGCGCTTCACCAACTGGTTCCAGTCACGCAGCAGATAGAACATCGCGACCGGTATCAGCAGCAGATTGATCAAAACCGCAATAATCGCCCCGCCGCTGCTGCCCAGCCACGGCAGCAGTTTTGCCGCCACCCCGCCCGCGCTCTTCCAGTGGCTGAGCAACATCTCCTTCACGGCCTGGCTGTCCCATTGCAGATCCGGGCCTGCCCACTGCTGCAGCAGCGGCAACAGGCGCAGGCGCGCCGTCTCTATCCAGTCCGGCAGGCGCGTCACGAACCGTTCGATCTCTTTCTCCAGCAGCGGCAGCATGATCAGCAGCAGCACGGCGAGCAGTAGCAACAACCCGCACATCACCAGCACTACCGCCAGCGTGCGCGGTATCTTCCTTGCGCTCAGCCGCTGCACCAGCGGATTGCAGATATAGGCGAGGATGCCGGCCGCGACAAACGGGGCCAGTATCGGACTGAGCAGATACAGCAGCAGAGCGGCCACCACCAGAAAGGATAGCCATTGCACGGCGGCAAAGCGGGACGGGTTCATTTGAGGTAAAATTCGGGTGAAATCGTGGCGCACTTTATCCTGTAGAAAGCGAAAACTCAACTTGAACAAACCTTCCAATTTCACTACTCCCGCAAAAAACGGCAGCCTCACTTACAAAGATGCAGGAGTGGACATAGACGCGGGCGATCGCCTGGTCGAAAACATCAAACCTTTCGCCAGGCGCACCATGCGCCCGGAAGTGCTGAACGGCATCGGCGGTTTCGGCGCGCTGGTGGAGATATCCAGGAAGTATCGTGAACCCGTCCTGGTTTCCGGCACCGATGGCGTCGGCACCAAACTCAAACTTGCTTTTGAACTGAACCGCCATGACACGGTGGGCATCGACCTGGTCGGCATGAGTGTCAACGACATCCTGGTGCAAGGCGCGGAACCGTTGTTCTTTCTCGATTATTTCGCCTGCGGCAAACTTGATGTGGATGCCGCCACCGAGGTCATCAAGGGCATCGCATACGGCTGCGAACAGGCCGGTTGCGCATTGATCGGCGGCGAGACCGCCGAGATGCCCGGCATGTATCCGGTTGGGGAATATGACCTCGCGGGTTTCGCCGTCGGCGTGGTGGAAAAAGTTAATATTATCAGCGGAGCGGACATCAGGGCCGGTGATGTGGTGATCGGCCTCGCCTCGAATGGCGCGCATTCCAACGGCTATTCGCTGGTGCGCAAGATCATCAGCACCCGCCAGGCCGATCTCAACCAGAAATTGGACGGCAAGCCGCTGTCCGATCTGATCATGGCGCCCACGCGCATCTACGTGAAGCCGCTGTTGAGCCTGATGCAAACCCTTACTGTGAAGGGCATGGCGCACATCACCGGCGGCGGCCTGCTGGAAAATGTGCCGCGGGTGTTGCCGGAAAACGTGGTCGCGCAACTGGACGGCAAAGCCTGGCACACCCCCGCGCTGTTCGACTGGCTGCGCGAGATGGGCAATGTTGCGCCACAGGAAATGTATCGCACCTTCAACTGCGGCATCGGCATGGTGGTGATCGTGGACAGGAACGATGCGGATGCGGCGCTGGCGCAACTCAACGCTGCCGGGGAGCGCGCAACCGTGATCGGCGTGATTCGTACCCGCAATGGTGCCGAACATCAAACACAAGTCGGCGCGTAGGGGCGGGTCTGAGAGCCGCCCTTCAACGAATTTACAACCGAATAGGGCGGGTCTGAGACCCGCCCCTACGACCCGCCCCTACGAATAAATGAAAAAAATCGTCATCCTGATCTCCGGCCGCGGCAGCAACATGCAAGCCCTGCTGGAAGCGAAG
>JANLIB010000120.1 GCA_024653675.1 Gallionella sp.
ACAGCGGCAGGGCGACTTCGGCGCCGGCCAGTAGGCCGGACAGCACCACAAGGCGGATGCTCCACGCCTGGCGGATGATGCGCCGCCAGTCTGGATCGAGTTTCCATCCTTTCATGGCGGCCTTTCGCATAAAAAAGCCCGGCGGATCGAGATCGACGCCGGGCGAAACCCGTTTTGCGGGCAGGAGGTAAAGGGTTATTGGGAAGGCCAAGGCTGGCCGGCGATAGGCGGTTCCTGCGGGCTTCCGACTCCGGAAGATGGCCGAGGCTCTTGCAAGGCACATGCAGGGTCGATTCTTTCGGCTGTCACCCAATACGGAAGGCGGCTGGATCAATCGCCTTGCGTATTGCTGCCGAGTTACAGCGTCTCGGCGGCCGGTTAAGCGCCAGTTTGCAGGCTGGCCCGGCTGATGTGTTACCCCCTAAATGGCCCGCTGCACTCCTGGCGGATTGGTGGGGCTGATAGTGTTTCCGTATGGTCGGCCTCATTAACCCCGCCGCGGCTCCGCGGGTACGATCTAGCCTGGGTGTGCCACTCCACCGGCATGGTCAATCAGCCGGCCCTTCGTCGCCTGCCCTACCAGCGGCCCCGTCCGGCGCGGACGTCTTTGCCGAGGATGCGTTTCCGGGGATGCTTGCCGGGAACGCTTGCCAGCCAGAAACGGAAAAGCCCGCTCGTGGCGGGCTTCGTGAATTTCAGGGCGCAAAAAGCCGCGCCAGCGTCAGAATACCAATTCCGATACCAATGTCAAGCTTTGAATTAAAACGGCAATCCACGCTAATCTTTCGTTTGGCACGGCGCCGGATTTTCATCAAACCGCACCGCCTTGATGGTATCAGCCCCGGTCAACATGGCCTTCATCAGCCGATGTCGCCCGTCCATTATTTGGCCGTCCTCATCGAGAATGATAGGCCTGCCAAGATCAGCATCATTCACCGCCTTCATGTGCATTACCATTTCCCGCAGCGTCAGATCCTTGTACGAATGCCACAGATCAAGATGGTCAAGCGGAATATCCATTACCGGAAGTTCTCGCGCCAATTCAAACAGTCGCGGCACGCTCCATATGTGCCGGCCAATGCTGCACATTTGATCCTTTGGGGGAATCCATGCCTTGATCTTCATACGGCAATCCCGCGCCGCTTTGCCTCGATCAAAAACACCAAGCATCCGTCAATCAGCATTTCAACAGGATCGCCGCGAAATCTGGCCACGTCGGAAAAGTACCGGTTCCAGATCGCCATAACCTGCCTGGCGTATCCACCTGAGCCCATTTCATCAAGGATCGCGTCTGCAATAGCCCCGGTGCGTCGGTCGGCGGCCTCCACCATTTCCTCGAAACTGTCTTCTGTGCTGGCCCCGCCGCTTGAGAACCCCGCGGAATGCCTTGGGTAGCCAAGTGTTACTGCGCCGCCCTCCGCCCGCTTGTAGCTTCCCCATATCGAAAGCACTCTGTCGGCTTCGGCGGGTATAACCATGGCTCCGCTCAGTTGTTCGGCTATGCCCATCAGAATTCTCCCGGCGCAACCTGGAAACACGGCACCCCAGCAGCGCGCCACATATCGACCACGTGCTTCCTATCGTCGAAGACAGCCGTTAGGCGCGCGAATTCGGGCGGTTCGATCTCGGCAAGCCATCCGCTCTTTAGCGTCACATCGTCCTGATGGTCGCCGGCCTTGCGCATGCGGAACCGCTCAGGGGCCCCAAAGCACCACGCCAGCAAAGACCCTGCCGCGCTACCCATGCAACCGTGATCACAAAGCCACTTCACAGTCTGCGTCCTTACTTCATCGCTGCGACCGGACCAAATCCAAATCTCAGCGCCGCTTGTGCGCAGAGATTGCAGCGTTCGAATAACAGGAACATTCGGCGCGTCATCCACGCAGGCCGCGAAGAATGCGCGCCAGTCAGGCTTCGATTTTCCTTTTCCTCCGCAGTTTTGGCAGGTGTCCACGGCCGGAAGAGCCGCACCATCTCGCAAACGACCGACTATCTCGACCGGCCTTCGCATTACCCTACCGATTCCGCAGCACGATGGGCATGTTCTCTGCTCAACGAAATGCCGACGGTGTTCAATCAGCGCCAAGGTTCCATCAAGGTCAAATATGTAAAGTGGTTTCATGTTGCCCCCTAGTCTCCGTAAAGCCGATTGCCGATGTTGCGCAGCATGTGCCACTCGGAATTTTTGATGCGCGGATCAGCGAGGTCGACCACCAGAATCTGATGCTCGCGGAAGCCGCGCCGCTTCAGGGCTTCGCAGTCCACGCCTTCCTGTTGCGCGTAGCCGAGCGGCGAGCGCATCGGTCCGGGCTTATCTCCGGGCCTCATGCCAGCGCCTCCAGCGTCAGTGCCAACAAGTCCAACTCAGTGCCATACATGCGCTCGAATTGCTGGATTCCGGCGTGATACGCCACCCCGGGTCCGCCGTCCGTGTGGTGAACGGGGCACAATGGAATAACCAGGAAATCGGATTGCCGCTGGCTGGCGCCGCACTCTTCCTTGAGGTGATGCACAACGGCTGGCGTTTCGCCATACCCAAGCTGACGGCAGACGATGCAGCCGATATCGGCGACTCGCTGCATGTGGCGCTTGCCGGCGGCGCTCATGCCCGCCTCAACCATGTTTTCAGCGCCACACGCGCCTTGATCTGCTTTCGTAGGGATACTCTCGGCGTTCGGCTGAATTTCGCGCCCGCCGCCTTGACCCTGACCGCATGACGCCGGCTGCCGCGGCGAACGGACAGCGACCATGCGCCGTTGTAGTTGCTGAAATGGCTTCCCCATTCGCAGAGTCGATACGCGGTGGCGGTAATCATTTCGCCTCCTTTGGCAATTCCTGCCCGCACCTTGAGTAGAATTCCGGCGTCGGCTTCGAGTCGAGAAACGCAACCCATCCGTGATTGATGTTCTTGGTAAGGTGCGCCGTCTGCATCCACACCCAGCCAATGAACTCCATCCGTTCCGCGTAGTGCGCTTTCCCGTCTACTGCGGAAATGTGTTCCAACTCTGTAACATGCCGAGCTAGCCTCACCGGCCACCAGCAGAACCTTGTCTTGAAGTTGCTCATTCGCCAAACCCGAACATCCACCGCGGCGCACTACTGATCGCGCGCGCCATTCGCTCTCGAAGGTGTTCAGCGTGCTCCGAGTTGTAATCCGGGTGCCGTGGGTCGTAAATCCACTCAATGTGATCGTCAGGCTCAAGCGAAAACCTCTTCACCCTGTCCGCTCGCGTGCGTTGGCCGGTCGATCTGGCCATACTGCGCAGCTTCGCCAGTAGTTCGTCGTGCAGTCGGTCAAGGTCGCGGTTGAGCGTCCACGCCATTGCGTCCAGTAGGTTGCGGATCTCGTTGGTCATACGTTGAACCTCATGACTTTCTCCACAATTTCGTCCAGTTCGTCGCGGCCGGCGTAGGTCGTCAGCACATGCGCCAACAGGACATCCGCCACGGCGTTGTATAGCCTCTCGAACTCAATGTCATCCATCTTGGCAAAGCTGATGCTCTTGGCCTTGAGAACCATGTTTCCGCGCACGTCGAAATGCTGTTCGTAGAATCCGGCGAGTACCGTAATGTCCTCGCGGAAAGTTTCAAAGTTCTTCTGCACCGGACGGCCCTTGTAGGTCTTGTGCTTGCGGCCAGACTGCCAGTGCTCAAAGCCGACCGTGAGAAGTGCGAAGAACTTGCGATGAAATTTCCCGTTTCGCGGAACGACGGCCTCGACCCGGGCCATTTCGCCGGGCTCCATGTCCTTGAGGCGCTTCCAGAAGCGACGCCACGCTGCCCGATCCTCGCGCGTGAATCCATCAAGGGCACCGAATAGGAATTTCCCGGCGGCTTCCATGTCTGGAAGTTCCATGTCGGTGCGAAGGATGTTGATCTGGCTCATGTGATGGTTGCCGGCGGGCCTATGAATGGCTGTTAGAACGCAGCATCTGCGCCGCTCCGAATGCCGTTCGCGTCCATCACCATGCTTGGTGCCCATCCGGGGCCGTTGATGAACTTCAACCACGTTTCAACGCTGCTGACCTTGTCGGCGCCCCATCGCGTGCCAGCCATGTGCTGCGCCAATTCTTCTGGTGTGGCGAACACCGGGGAGATCGGGCTACCTTCGCTCACGGTTTCCCAAATTTGGTAGCCGGCGCCGGTAGGCGGCTCGCTTCGCGTCCAGTCTTCTGCCGCCTGCTCGGCTTCTGGAGACTCCCAGATCGTTCCGTCGCCGTTGCATTCCGGGCACGTTCCCCATTCTTCCGGCAGCCCCGCTGCTGCAATGATCTTCTTCGTTGCAGACCATTTGTCGCAGGAGTCGTGCCCAATGAATGACGGTGTGCGGCCAGCAAGTCCCGCAGTCAGCTCTGCCATGTCCGCGCCGCACGTCTTTCCTTGCGTGCTGTAAAGTGGCGCCTCGCACAAATACGGGTGGCACGCGCCCCGCAGCGCGTCGGTTCCAGACAGCATCAGTAACGACACAAGGTCGCCAAGGCGTTGGCTTGCCGTTGTGGCCCCGCTGCCACCGCAGGCGGCGCAATTGTGACTCTTCGCGTAGTGCGGGTTCAGGAAGCCGCTCCACGGCTTGTCCATCGGCCACTGGAAATCCAACGGCACGCGCTTCAGTTCTCTTCCCATCGTCTTCTCCTTAAAATGCGTTCTAACTAATCAATCAACCCGGACGCGCTGCGCGCGCCGGTTATTTCAGCCGTTGAACCACATCACACCGCCCCTAGAATTTGCCTGGCAATCTCTGCCCGACCCTTGAATGCGCCGTCGATCACCGCCCGCGCGTATGTGCCTTCCGGCGCCGTCTTCATCGCTTGGTCGTAGCCATCCAGCAGGTAGGTCGCGGCCAGTTGGTACGCCTCATGCGGCCCGCCGAAGCCAAGCGATCGAAGCGTCGGCGGCTTCCCTTTCTTCACCGGCTTAACCATCGGATGCCGCTCGCGATCGATCTTTTGCCGCACGTTCCAAAGCGCGGTCAGCGAGTGCCAGTGCCCAGCCGGGCAGCGCTTGCCTTTCGTGGTGCGCTGCGGATTCGGGTTCGCCACCTGTGGGCCGACGAACTCAACCCGGCACGTCGGGCAGATTTCTTTGGTGTAGGGGGCGCTCATGGCGATGTACATCCTTCGCAGCGTGGATCTTCCGGTTTTTCTTTCCGGTACTGACATTCCTTCGTGGCCTTGTCTTCGATCCAGACGGCTTGCTGGATCCGCCGGCCGCGGTCATCGGTAAATGTCCTGCCGGTTCCCCAATAACCGTCCTTGCGCGGTTTGGAATGGCAGCCCCATGGAGTCATCTGCTATACCTCCTTCACTGCGATACCAAGGCACTCGCGCATCTGTCGCGCCTTGATTTTGTAGACCTTGTCCTTGCGCGTCGCTTCGGATTTCACGTCCTCAACCGTCATGTCGCCGTCTTTGATCAACTCGGCGATTACCATTAGAGCGCGCTGGTTACAGAAAACATGGTCGGCCCGGTACTCAACGCCACCCGGCAGCCGAAACCGGACCTCGCGCGCCAGCATCAGGATTTCGCCCGACTTCAGCAGCAGGCCCAGGTCGCGGTAGCGGGTCGCCTGCTTCTTGCTGGCGTGTTTCGTGTCGTCGGCGTCGGTCGTGACTTTGTTGCCGTACTTCTGGCGCCGCTTCTTGGGCTCCTGATCCACAGCAGCCTGCAACGGCTTCGGCGCGGCGTCGACGGTCTGCTTCATCCTCGCGGTGTGCGCGGCAAGCATTTCGGGTGTCCATCTAAGGGTTGTCATGTCATCTCTCCGCGCCCGACTGCAACAGCGCCTTCACCGCCGCCGCAAGCGTCCTCGCCGCGGCTTCCCCGCGCGCCTTCGTCACGGCCTCGTAGTACGTCTGGCGCCAATCCGCATTCTTCGACGCCACGAAGCGCACTTCGCAGGCATGGCGATACGCTTCGCTGGTGTTCATTGGGCATGGCGCCAATCCTTCTTAATCTTCGACGCACCTGGAATAACGATCTGGTCACTGCGTACCGTGATGCACTTCCGGCAGGATTTACAGCGATAGCGTTGGCCGTCCGTGTCGGATTCGGCTTTCCCGTGTCGGTAGAGTTGGCCGTCGCAGTGCGGGCAGGTTTTCATGCCGCCGCCCTCGGCTTGCATTCACGCTTTTCCCAGTCCTCGTTCAGCGCCTCGGATGCCATTGCAACCTGAACCGGAAGCAGATAGGCGCCTGACAGGTAGTCCTCGCGCAGCCGCTTGGCCCACAGCTTGTAGTCGTAGGTATCGGGCTTGCGTGCGATACCGGCCAACTGCTGCGCCCGTGCCTCGATCGCCTCCGGGGTAATTTCGATTGGTGAAATCTGCTTGTGTTGTTTGTCGGCCTGCGACCGCAAAAACGACCTGCAATGCTCCAAAAACTGCGCGGGGGTAGGCGGGTCGTCTTTCCCTTGACACGTCTCCAGGGCGGCTTTTATCGCAAGCGGCCGATCGTGCATGCCCGCAAGCATCTCTGCCCAATGTGTCCGCATTTCTGCGGGGGTTACATTGCGCCACAGGTTAGAGAACCTTGAGCCAAAATTAAGCTCCATGCGCCTGAAAATCTCAGTAATCCACGCATCAGGCAACGCGCTCACTCTGCCCGGTGATATCTCGCTCAGTTCGCCCATTTCCACTTCTCCCCGTCAATTCATCCATGCGTTGCTTTTCTTCCGCTCGCCACGCTGGGCCTGGCGATGCGCGGGCATTTGGTTTATCGCCACTCCGACCAAACTCAACCGCCTTGTCGCACCATGTTCGCCACGCTGCCTGCCAGTCCTTGAAGGTCGAGCCCTTGGCTGTGTGCCAATTGCGAAAGCCAGCAATCTCGGGTTCGAGAGATACCCTCAACCTCTCCGCATAAGCGATGCCGGTTTCGTTCGGCTTGAAGTCATCAGCAAGAACCGTTGCCCGCCTTTTTTCTTTTGCCGGCTTTTCCGGCAAAGGTTCTATAGGGGAAGGGGATTCAGGATTCAGGGAAGGGGATTCAGCAGGGCCGGCCTCGTGCTTATCTGGTGCTTGCACTGGTTTAGCACCAGACTTATCTGGTGCAGGTATCGTGCTATCCGGTTCCCGGACGTGCGGGTTCTGGTGCTTTTCAAAGCTAACTACCTGAATAAACTTACTTCCATCAACCTCATAGCGAACGATCAATTCCGCCCTTTCAAGCTCATTAAGAAGCTCGTTTAGATCAGCATTGTCGTAAGGTAGAAGGGATGCCTTGAGGCGAAGCGGTCTATCTTCCATTCGGCCAGCACGATCTGCATGCATCCAAAGGCCCGGAAAGATGTACCGCGCAAAGATCGAACAGCCAGCAAGTTGCTCGTTAAGGTAGAACCCGGGCTTGATGTTGCGGGCGCGCGCCATTACGCGGTTCTCCTATTAATCAAAACCTCTTCGATAATGTCGTCCGTCAGCAGTCCGCTCAATTCGACGGAGCCGTGCTCTGCGGTGATGAAGTAATAGCGCACCGCGATAGCTGAGATAAGGCCGTCTACGGTTTGCAGATACCATCTGCGTAGGGCGTCGATGGATCTTGGGTCGTCCTGCCAGTCATACCCGTAGCTCTCGAAAATCTCACCGGGACGCGAAAGCACGCGGCTGCAGTCAGCACCGGATATCCTGAACACCGACCACCCGCGAGCGGCCATGTATAAGTCTCGGCGGGCATCGCTTGCCTTGTCTTGATGGAACGCGGCGCCGTCGCACTCAATCACAATTTTCGTCATTGGATCGGCGAAGTCGGCAAAGAATGGGCCAATCGGGTACTGCGGCCAGAACGGGAGTCCGTACCCGCGTATTTCTCCCCATGTCACCAACTCAATAGGAGAGAACATCGAAACCCAGTCCATTGGGTATGGGCCACACCTAGACAGGTCCGTGGTTTCGTACATTTGGCGTATTTCTTGAAAAGCAATCACGCCACTCTCTCTGTGAGCATGTCGCCCTGAACTGCCGGGGATGGTTTGGAGTCCTCGAACAGCCGTGGCTGTGCGTAGGCTTGCTCTATTCGGCGGCAGGCTATGTCGAAGTACTTGCGCTCGCGCTCTATGCCGACGAAAGAGCGCCCCATCTGCACAGCGGCAACGCCGGTTGTTCCGGACCCCATGAACGGGTCAAGGATGGTTTTGGCGGTACCAGATTTTTCAACGCACCAACGCATCAGTGAAATCGGCTTTTCGGTAGGGTGTTCGCGGTCCCAACCTCCGCACGAGTGGTCGAAATGCTTAGAGTTCATATCGATATTGGTCCAGCAAAGCTCTACGCTCGCCATCGTTGGAACGCTGTTTGTTTTTGCCCAAACCAACCACCCGCGCGAGGCCGGCATGTCGTAATAGTTCCCCCCCCACACCATCACCGTTTTACCTGCTGCCATCAGTAGCGCAGGCAGATCGGGTACCGGATTCGCGTCCCAGGCTCCAAGCGTATTCATGCCGCCTTCTCCGGTCCGGAATCGTTTCGTTCCGCCCTTCATTTTTTCTCCAAGACCGTAGGGTGGGTCGGTTATCACCGCATCAACCTTGGGCAGCAGCGGAAGCACTTCCCTGCAATCCCCGTGGTACAGGGTGCAGTTGCCAATGGTGACTATTTCCACAAGACCCCCTGCTTCACCGCCACCGCCTTGCTCTCGGCCTTCGCCCGCGCCTCAAGGATCGGCCTTACCGCCTCCTGGCGCTGCTTGGCGAGCTTGCGCATTGCGGCTTGGTGCTGCGCGCTGTCCCATAGCCGCATGTGGTATGGATAGCTCATGCCGTTGCCTCCTTGATCTTTTCGCTCCACCGCCTGATGTGACCGATGGTTTTCTTGACTTCGTGGCGCACGTTCGCCCTGTGGCGAATCTTCAACAGGTGCCGCAGCGTCTTGATGGCGATCCAGCGGAATTCTTCCATCTTCTCGACCGGCGTCAGGGTCTTGATGGGGGTGTTGTCGACGTGGATCATTTCAATACACGCCGCACTGAAAACGCTCTTCGTTTATGTCTTCAAAGATCGATTTCATTTCTGCCTTGAAGTCGAAATCATCGGCCATCGGAACGGGAATTTTTGCCTGGCGCAGCGCAGCCATAATGCAAGCGGGGCACTGGAGCGCCGCTTCGCGTAGCGCCGGCATCGCGGCCTTCACGGCATCACTCAGGGCTTTGTGAATCTTCCAATCATCAGTGTTGATGGTGGAAATTGATGCGTGATACGGCGCCGAGTCTGGCAACATGGCAATCAGTTCGCTCATTGGTATCCCGTGCGATCCGCCCAGCAGCGAGCACACTCGGCATGACCGCGCAGGATTCAGAGTGCAGTGCTTTTCATGGCGCTCCATAGCCGACTTTGATAGTCCGGCCTTGTTGCAGTAGTCGCACCAGTAGCGGTTTACCTTCTTAGTTCTCATGTGATCGGTTTCCCACACGCCTTGCAGCTGTTCAATTCCTCTTCTTCAAGGTCATGTACGGCACCGCAATCACAAAACTCGAATTCATCTTCCTCGGGTTCCGCCGGCTCACGGCCGCACTCAACGAAGCATTCCCGGTGCGCCGGCCCGCCGGCATCGCCATAATCTTCGGCACCGCAGCGCGCGCACACATAGACGGTTTGGCTACATGGCTCGCGGCCATCTGATAACCCCTTCGGGCATGTTCGCCCTCCTTCGGACTCCCATGCGTGACCTGCCGCGCATACAACGTCGCCGGCCAGTGCGCGGGCTTCGGCGATCAGGTGTTGAATGATCACGCCGCCCTCCCATGTAGCGCCTCGGTCAGCACCTTGACCTTCACCGCTTTCCGCTTCTTGGCGACGGCAAGCTTTGCCAAGTTACGCTTTAATGTTTGGTCACGATTACGTCGAAGTCTCTTCTGGTTCTCTTTTTCCATTTCTTGTTTGTTGTACTTTGGCCTTTCATGAAAAATAGCCTTTTTTTCAGCTAAGCGACAAGAATCAATATTCAAGAATCTTGAAATTGTGATGGAGTGAACCTCGTTAAACCAGTGAGATGAATTCTTATGGGCGGTGATTCGCCTATAAATAGAAAGAGACATTCCAATGTAAATTGGTTTCCCGTTTTTTCCTAGGCAGCGATAGAGGGCGTACATTATTTAGCCATCTTCCCGAGTTGCTGCGCTCGCTGACCAGATATACCCAAGTCTTTGCCGATCTGGCGCCATGTTTTCCCCTGAGCCTTTAGCGCAAGGATTGCTTTTCTCCGAACCGCCGCCACGGCCTTCAGGTTGCGTTGATACGCGAAAGGTCTCTTTTCCATGAAAGCAGTCTAGCGGGTTAAATTATAATTGTCAAAGGGCTTGACAAAATATCTTCCAAGTTCCACAATGCCATCACTCCGCAGAAATCGCGGACCAGGCAAAGGGCACGAGTGGCCCGAGTCAGCCGAGGCAAGAAGGGTCAATGGCACCGCCGACACCATGAGCCGACAGCGACACAGCCGACAGCAAGGAAGTACGCATTGACGGGCCGGTTGCAATAGCTCCGTGAGCCGATGGAAAGCGGGCGCGTTGGACGCATCGCGCTTCCCCCGGACGCAAGCCGGATGAACAGCCGGCCCCTCAATGCCTATTCATCACAGCAGCAATTATTCAGGAGGAATCGTGCGCAATCATCAATGTGAAGCCTGCGGAACACCGACGCCGATGCAGTACGACTACGTCGACCGCCACGGCGACATCGAGGCGTTGTGCGCGAACTGCTACACGCTGGCGCTCGAAGGCAACGAATCGCCGGAGCTTGCCAGTCGTGACCGTCGCGCCGCGTGGGGGCTTGCCACGATCGGTGCTGTCCTGCTGTTGTGGCTCACCGGCTGCGGCAGCGGAGAAATTCGTCGTAGCGTGCATGACGGT
>JANLIB010000123.1 GCA_024653675.1 Gallionella sp.
GCAGGTCAATAGTCGTTCTATTGACCAAAAAAGTGGTGAAATATGGACCGCTCAGGCGGATTTGCAGCCGATTTCCTTTAAGTCAGACAGGCTGCTAGCCTTTCACTCATCCGCGAGATTTCGATACAAGGGTAGCATATAAGCTGGCCGTGATGAAAGCATGGTTTGCGGAAAGGGGAAATTCTTGCTGCGCGGCTGCTTGCCTGTTAGCGCCGGCATCTTGCAGCGCTTGCGTGATGGCTTCTTGCGCAACGCGCGCCAATACGCGGCGGTTCCCGCTGGCGGCCATCAGCGCGGGAGTGAACGTGACCAGTGCGTCGAGATGCCGGCAGCGCAGAATTTGCCAGATGGACTGTGTCAGTGTCATGTCGCCGATGAAAGCGGCGGCGGCGCTCAGGCCACCCGCTTCATCCTGATAGCGCAGGGCGATCGGGCACAGTCTTGCCCCCGCATCGACGGCCGGCTGGATGAGTGCAGAGTGAAAGTGCCCTGCCTGTTTGCCGTCTGTCGTTGTGCCTTCCGGGAAAAGCCCTATGCAGGCGCCTTGTTTGAGCGACAGGCTGACGCGCCGGTTGATCGACGACGCATTCTGGCGCATGGCGCGTTCAATGAAAATAGTGCCGGTGCGCCGGCATAGCCAGCCGATGACGGGCCAGCCGCGCACCTCCGATTTGGCGATGAAGAGCGATGGATATATCGAGTTCAATACAAAGATATCCAGCCACGAGACGTGGTTGGCAATCAGCAGGCATCCGCCTTCATCGCGTGTGAATTGTTGTCCTTCGCTCTGGATACCGATGTTGAGGATGGCCAGCAGTTGCCTGCTCCAGGTTTTCAAAGTGCGGCGTTGCAAGGCTTGATTCAGGTGCGGGTAATAGACCGCCAGCAGTATCCCGTAAAAAAGATGCAGGGCGAGGCGGACGCCCCGGAACACGCTTATTACCAGATCGGCAGGGTGCTTATCCATAATAGGCTCCCGCACCCTCGTGCTGCTCTTTGGCTACCTCGTGCGGTTCTTCGTCCGCTTCATGCTGTTCTTCAACGGCCTCGTGCAGATACAGGTGGCGCCGTTCGATGAACAGACTGTTTCCCGGTTTTTCCTTGGCCATTTTCTTGGCCGCCGTTGCGGCTGCCGCAACTTCATAATGCGAGCCGAACAATTTTGGAATAATGCAGGCCGCGCCGATCGAGAGCGTGGGCAGCGGGTGGTGTACGATGCGCCCTTGCCTGTTCCCGGTCAGATAGCCACCCATCGAGAGGTGATCTTTGTCAAACAGTGCCGAGGAGGTGCGCGCAAAGGCGGAAAGCGCCCGATGGCAACGCTGCTCCCAATCTTTGCTTTGCATGACAAGGATAAAATCGTCGCCGCCGATATGGCCGATAAAGTCATGCACAGGATCGCAAACATTGGCGAGCAGCCTGGCGGTGAACTGGATCAGTTCGTCACCCTTGCGATAGCCGCACACATCGTTGAAGGGCTTGAAATTGTCGAGGTCGCCATAACAGACGGAAAATGATTTTCCGGATTGAAGCAAATATTCGATGTGCTCATTGATCGGGACATTGCCGGGCAATAATGTCAGCGGGTTGGCATAGCGCGCTGTTTCGATCTGGGCTTTGGTGATTTCGCGCAGCAGGTCCTGTCCGTTGCCGATCCCGATATAGCGGCCTTGCTCGGTGATGATGAAGCCGTCGGTAAAATGCCGGATCTCGGATTCGCTCAAAAACCCGCTCAACTCATGGATGGGAGTCGACTTTTCCACCAGCAATGGCGCCGCATTCATGATTTCAGTGCAAGGTTTTTTGCCGAGCAGTTCACGGTGGTAAGGCTGGGCAAAGCTGTCCACGAGCTCATAGCGGTTGATCAATCCGACCGGGCGCCCATTTTTAGCGACGGGTATGGCCCGCAAGTTTTTATTTTCTGAAAAGCTGGCGAATATTTTCTCAATCGACGTTCCCGGTTGTGCCGGATCGACATAACGCAAGATGGTTTCCACCGTGACGCTACGGGTGTTGCTATATGGCTGCTTGGCCGGATGGTTTGTATTGACCAGGCAGCCGACCTCGGCGGACGGGTTCAGCGGCGGTGTGGGGCTGGGGCGGGCTATGAAATAGCCTTGCCCGCAGGCAATCCCGATATTACGGATGAATTTGAATTCGGCTTCCGTCTCGATGCCTTCGGCGATCACCTGTGTCCCCGAGCTGAGCGCGATGCCTTGAATCGATCTCAGGAATTGTTGTTTGATCTGGTCGGTATTTACGCCCTGCACGAAATGCATGTCTATTTTCACAAATTCGGGGCGTAACTCCGACCACAGGCGCAAACTCGAAAAGCCTTCGCCCAGGTCATCCATTGCGATCTGGAATCCCATGCTGCGGTAGTGCAGCAACGCATTACGCATATCCTCAAAATCGAAGGTGGGCTGATTCTCGGTGATTTCGATGATGACCCGTTTCGGGTCTATGCCGAGGTTTTTCAGGTAAGTCAGTGTTTTTCCATTCCTGAAAGTTGGGTCAGATAAAGCATCGGGGCTGACATTCAGGAATATTTTTCCGGGCAGGTTCTGGGCGGCGAACGATTCCAGCACGATCTGGCGGGACAGCATTTCGACTTCCAGGGAAAGCCCCTGCTGCCTGGCCGCGCCGAACAGGTTGACAGGTGAATGCAGCGTGTTGTCGGCGGGGCCGCGAATTAGTCCTTCAAAACCAAGAAAAGCGCCGCTGGAAATATCCATGACCGGCTGGAAAAGCGCCGAGAGGTCGCGTTGGTTCAGTATGTCCTGGAGCGTTTTCATCGCATTTTCCTAATGAGTGGCAGGGTACAGCAGGATAAATGGCGAATGTTTCAGTTGAGTTAAGGCAAAGTTGCATGCGGGTTGAAGGGCTGCCGTAATTCAGGTTTAACCCAAATAATCCATTAGTCTTACTGTGTCACAAAATTCAGAGCTGCATCCCCTCCCCCTTGCAGGGGGAGTGCTAGGGAGGGGGTAGAAGCGCTATAGCCCCACTGTTCTACCACCATCCTAACCTTCCCCCTGCAAGGGGGAAGGAATGGCGCAGTTCCAGTGAACAATTCTTGCTTGTGACACGGTAGGGTTAACCAACCAACTTCCCCCTTTGAAAAAGGGGGATTGAGGGGAATTTCGGCCATTTCTCGAAACTTCATTTCGCTTGTCTTGTATCCGCCCGACAGCTAAATCCCCCCTCGCCCCCCTTTTTTTAAAGGGGGGAATGCTTCGTAATATCCCAACTCAGTTCTAATGAACGATTCTGGTTTAACCGTTCTGCAACACAACATTCACGGAATCTTCTCATTCGCCGCGTAAGGTGCGCGGGCATGAACAAGTTCCGGCATCTGGCGTGGTTTATCCCGCTGTTGCTTCACAGCAGCGATGCGCTGGCATGGGGCTTGTACACGCATGTTTATTTTGCCCAGCAACTGGTATGGGCGATACCGCTTGCCGATCCGCGTTTTCGCCGTGCCGTGTGCGCCTTTCCGGGCCGGGTGATGGCGGGCGCGTGCCTGCCCGATCTATCTCTCACCGGGCAACATGCAGGGACGCATGAATTCAAACAGACGCACCAGTGGGACACCGCGCGCAGATTGCTGGAACAGGCAAGCTGCGATGAAGAACGGGCCATTGCGCTGGGCTTTGCCAGCCACTTGCTGGTGGACATTTTCGCGCACAATCACTTCATGCCTGCGCATGAAAAGTTGTGGGTGAATGTGCCGGCGCTGACACATGCATCCAGCGAATGGGCGATGGATGCGCATGTCAAAAACCATGTATTCAATTCGCCTGCCCAACTGCTCAAGCAGAATCAGGATGTGCTGGCACATTTCGCCGCGTCGCACTTTCAATGCGATCCGCTGAAAGCCGGGCGCGCGATCATGCTGCTGGCGAACGGTGATGCGGTGTTGCGCGGCAGCCGACTGGCCGAAGGGGTTTATCACACCGGCAAAGTGCTGGACCGCAATCTGAAGCGGCGCTTCAATTACTACTTGCGCGAGACCTCACGCCGCCTGGTTCAAGTCAACCGGGTGATTGAAGGCCGCAATCCGGTCTGGCACCCCGAACCATCGATGCCGCATCTGGCGCATGACCGCGTGAGGTTGCATACCCGGCGCCAGATAAACTACTACTTGCCGCTGCCGCCGGATTTGTTTGTGGAAGCCTGATTGTACATGGGTGTTTCTGAATAATGCGCCTGAAAGATATCCTTCATCAAGCTGTCATATGCACTGACTATGCTTGTTTCCGGTTGCGCAAATGCGCTTCCAGACGCTGGTAATCTTTGACTAATCGACTGTAATATGAAGGAGTACACCATGATGAAAAACCTGTTTGCAGCCGCAATCGGTGCGGTATTTTCCATGAATGCGCTGGCTGGCACGCCGGACATGAAAGGCGCGATGTCGTTCGATCCGATCCCGGCCTCCGCCTACAACGAAGCGGCCAGTGATCCGGCCATCCTTAACAGCGAGCCCTGGGTCATTCCCCAAGGCTACCGCCAGATCATCATTTCCGATGAAAGCGCGCTGGATATCTATGCCGGCATGTCCGACTGGGGTGACATGAACACGGTGAACGAGACCAAAAAGCACGCAGGCCGTTATATGTACCGCACGCATGAAGTGCGTCCGGGCGCCGACCTGAGCGCCTTTACCGGCGGCGCAGTATCGGTGATCGACCTGAACACCGGCACAGCCAAAATAATCGCACAGCGCAAGGACTGGGAAGCGCTGGACGGCATCGTCTGGACGCCCTGGCATACCTTGCTGTTCGCCGAGGAAGTTGTCAACGCCGCGCTGGGTGACCCGCAAGTCCCTCAGGCAACCAGCGGTCTGTTGTATGAAATGGAACTGGACAAGCATGATCTCATGACGGCCAGTAAGGTTTCGGTTCGCCCGTTGCTGGGCTCGTTGTCCCATGAAGGGATCGAGATCGACGCCGAAGGCAACGTCTATGTCATCGATGAAGAAAAGACCGGCGCAATCTACAAGTTTGTGCCTGAAACCTACGGTGATCTGAGCGCAGGCCAGTTGTATGCACTGCGCGTAAAGAGCAGCGACAAAACGGGTGAAGCCGAGTGGGTTGCGCTGGACATGAGCCAGGCGCAGATCAGTGCGCGTATTGCGGCCAAAGCAGTTGATGCTACACAGTTCTGCCGGCCGGAAGATCTGGAACGTATCGGAAACACCCTTTTCGTGGCATTGACCTGCGAAGATGTGACCAACCCGGCCAGCACTGGAGGCGCAGGCGCCGTTCTGTCAGTACGCCTGAGCGACAAGCCGAAAGTCAGCTACTTTGTCGCGCATGGCGTAAATGTTGTCCACGAAGATCAGGCTAATCGCATTACCGGCTTCAAGAGACCCGACAATTTGGCTAATGGTCCGGATGGCAAATTGTGGATCGTTGAGGATAACGACTACAGCGACATCTGGGTGGCCGAGCCTGATCTTAACGGCGACGGCTACAGCGATGGCGTAAACCTGTTCGCCTCACTGAAGGATGTTCCGGCGGAAGGCACCGGCATCTACTTCGGCAAGGACCCGCATACCCTGTATGTGAACGTGCAGCATTCCGGCACGGGCAACGACAAGACCATGGTCATTACCAAACGCGCTCATCACCACGGGCATGAGTAAGCCCTTCTGATCTGATCGGGAATCGGGCCCCTTGAGTTTCAGATCGAGGGGCTTTTTATTTCCTTCAATTTGTCATGCAGGAGCGGCTCCTGGCCGCGATTCGCGCGCAGGGCGTGTTCCTGCAAAACACGGATGGTCTAATTGACAATCAGGTTTAAAGACAAGCCTGAGATGGTCGCGCCTATCGCTATCCCGGCAAGCACATCGCTGGGGTAGTGCAGCCCCAGCACCAGACGCGAAACGGCAACCAGCGCGGTGAACGGCAACAGCAGCCAGGCAAGTTCCGGATAGTAGGCCAGCGCCACGACGCTGAAGGCCACGGCATGCAGCGTGTGGCCGGAAGGAAAACTGAACTGGTCCAGCGGGGCGGCGGCGCAGTTGATCCATTGGTTCCTGTCGTAGGGACGCGGGCGGTGGGTCTTGCGCTTAAGCCATTTGTACAGGGCTGTGCAAACCAGTCCGGCAGCCGCCATATGCAACACCGGCAACAGCGCGGCAGCCTGATATCGCACCAGCAGCCACACCATCAGGCAGTACCAGAAGATACCGTCGCCCAACCGGCTGATCAGGCGAAACGCTTTGCATATCGAAGGATAGCCGCTTGCGCGGTTGAAGCGCAAACACCATGCTTCATCCCAGGTTTGTATCTGTTGCAGGCTGTAGATTCGAAGTGACATGGCGCACCTCCGGTTTGACGGCTAGTTGTGCAAGGGCTTGCTCGAATTCGTCCACGATGTTTTGCCAATCAAGCGATAGCATGGTCTGGTGGGCCAGCCCGCGTATCTTGCCGATACGCGCCGCATCGTTGGCCAGGCTGCAGGCATGCTGGATGAATTCCTCCTCGTTGCCATATTCGGCATGCAGGCCGTTCCTATCCTGCACGATATGTTCGGACGCTGCCGCATAACGGTAGGCCACGACGGCAAGCCCGCTGGCCATCGCTTCCACCGTCACGTTGCCGTAGGTTTCCGTCATGCTCGGGAACAGGAAGATATCCCCCGACGCATAATGCGCCGCGAGGTCTTCGCCGGTTCTCATGCCGGCGAAAATATATTCGGGATTTTGCCGCTGCAACTCCGCGCGCACCGGGCCATCGCCAACCAACACCAGTTTCAATTTCGGATTGACGGCTTGCATGGCCTTGAAGGTGCGCACCACCAGCGGCAGGTTTTTTTCTGCCGATATGCGTCCCACGTAAATGACCGCCAGCTCGCCATCGGCAACGACACCCCATTGCAGGCGCAATTTTTCACTGCGCTTGCCCGGATGAAACAGTGCGGTATCCACCCCGCGCGCGACGACCTGGAGATTCTGATAGCCATCTTGCGCCAGCGTATCGCGCAACTCCCGGGTCGGAACCAGCGTGGTATCGGTGCGGTTGTGCAAATTGCGCAGATAGGATGCAACCGTCTTTTGCAGCCAGCCGAGGCCGTAATGCCGGCTGTAGCTGTGGAAGTTGGTATGGAAATCGCTGCTGACCGGGATGCCGAGTTTGCGAGCGGCTGCAATCGCAGATGAGCCCAGCGGGCCTTCGGTGACGATATGAACCACATCGGGACGCTGTAAGTTCCAGAGTCTGGTCAACTGCCTTTTGGCCGGCAGGCCCAGCTTCAAATCCTGATAGCGGGGAATCGGGAAGCCGCGCACCAGCACTTCCTGCAAGGTGAGCTCGTGTTTTGCGCTGTCCTGCGGATTCTGGCGCGGACGTATCAGTTCAACCACATGGCGTTGGCGCAGGCCTTCCACCATGCGGCTGATGGTCATCGCCACACCGTTGATTTCCGGCGGGTAAGTCTCGGTCACAACAGCGATACGCAGCACGCGATTTGCCATGTTTTCTCCATGTTTGGGGATATTCATGGCGCGCACTTTCTCATCTCAACAAGAAAGTTTGATGAAGGATTTATGAGGATTTGATGACAGTAATCAATCGTAATGGCGCGATGAATCGCGCCCTTCGAATAGATCAGGGCGCGATGAATCGCGCCCCTACAGAGGAATGGATTAACAGGTCAATTCTGCAGGATCAGTGTCCAAACCGAAACGACATTCAGCAAACTCAGCAACACCGCCGCACTGCCGATGTCCTTGGCGCGCTTGGCAAGCTGGTGATGATCCAGCGAGGTGTGATCCACGGCGGCCTCCACTGCGGAATTGAGCAATTCGACTATCAGCACCAGCAATACACTGGCGATCATCAGCGCCTTGCCGATCGCACTGGCGGGCAAGAACAGTGCCGTCGGGATCAGGATGCCCGCCAGCAGCACTTCCTGGCGGAAGGCATCCTCATGGCGGATCGCCGCGCGCAATCCGGCCAGTGAGTAGAACAGCGCGCTCCAGACGCGCCTCAAACCGGTCTTGCCTTTATATGGACTTTCCATTTTTACCTCGAAGATTTTCATTGCGGATGCCTTTTGAATAGGCAAGTGCGGCAGGGTAATCGGTGAATGTTTCAGTTTGGTTAAGGTACCGGTTGCGGGAGGTTATTGCGGTTCATCCCAAAATTCAGCCCAAAATTCAGGTTGAACATTCCGGCTTACTTCGGTAGAATCCGCGCTCTTTTGAATATTGGCTGGAGTAGAACCATGGCACGTGTATGTCAAGTGACGGGAAAAGCCCCGATGGCGGGAAACAACATTTCCCATGCGAACAACAAAACCAAGCGTCGTTTTTTGCCTAACCTGCAACGCCGCCGCTTCTGGGTCGAGAGCGAGAACCGCTGGGTCAGCATGCGCCTGACCAATGCAGCGCTGCGCACCATCGACAAGAACGGCATTGACGCAGTGCTGGCAGAAATGCGCGCCCGCGGCGATAAAATCTAAGGAGCCTGGAAAATGCGTGAAAAGATCAAACTCGAATCCAGTGCCGGTACCGGTCATTTCTACACCACGACCAAGAACAAGCGCACCACGCCGGAAAAGATCGAAATGAAGAAATTCGATCCCAAGGCACGCAAGCACGTCATGTACAAGGAAACCAAGCTGAAGTGATTCAGTCAGTTTCGTAGTGCAAAGAAAAACCCGCGAGAGCGGGTTTTTTGTTGGGTGATTCAAAATCAATTTAACTTAGCCCATTTGATTGCTGGAAGTTGATCCTCTGGAACGATTTGTTGGACAATCAGTTTTCAAATGCATCGTAGGATGTCTTCCACTCCCGCGCCAACTCAGGGAGGCGCATGAGCACTTCACGACCAAACACAACCTCATCGACGTAGCCCATGTGAAGCATGTCGATCATGCGGCATAGATACGAGCGTCCGCACTCCCACCACGTAAAGTAGTCGTCGATGAATAAGACATGTTGGACTTTGCGTTGTGCAGCAGCTTCGAGTTCTTCCAACTCCATGCCATCCAGCAGCGTTTCATAAACACCATCGGCGACGCGACTACCGAATGTCGTAGTGTAATAATATTCTTTGATTTCCCAAATTGCGATGGGGTTCACAACTGAAGGGAACGCACCATCAACACGGCGGCGAGCGTTAGGGGCGGTGACGCAAATCAGCTACAAGCGACTGACTCGCAGCCATTGGCAAGTCGGAAGTACGGCTATACAATGGCCAGCGTTAGCTAGATATGGAGACTTGCAGTGGGTATACCTTCCTCGCAACCAACCCTCACCATTAAGATCGACTCTGTTCTCGCCACTGAATACAGGGACGCCTATCACCGCGCACTCGGTTCGCGTAACGAGATCAAGCAGACGCTTGATGAGTTTATTGCCGGATTTGTGGAAGACCGGCTAGCCGAAGAGATCGCGTTCTTCGAAGAAGAGATTGCCAACGACCGCCGATGAACATTGCAATGCCCACCAACTTGGCCGTTGGTTATAAAAGCCCATCGCAGCGGGCTCGAGTTGTCACTGAAGGATGGGCCACAGAAGAGCTATACTGCCCCGCGTGTTCACAGGATCGCCTTACCCCGACCCCACCAAACACACGGGCGGTTGATTTTGAATGTCGTCGATGCTTGCAGTTGTACCAACTCAAAGGCAAGTCGTCCGCGTTCACCGGAAAGGTCATCGACGGCGCGTATAAAACCATGATGGCAGCCTTGATGAGCGATACCGCGCCAAATCTACTCTTGCTACACTACAGCGTGACAGCATGGACCGTCGCGAACCTCCTGTTAGTGCCCGCCTTTGCATTCCCACCATCCGCTATCGAACGTCGGAAGCCCCTTGCGGAAACAGCCCGCCGGGCAGGCTGGGTTGGTTGCTTCATTGTCCTTCCCAGAATTCCGCCTGAGGCAAGAATTAATCTTGTGTTGGACGGACAGATAATGCCGCCTTCTAGCGTAAGAGCGCAGTATCAACGACTGCTTCCGCTAAAACAGATTGCCGCGCAGGAGCGCGGATGGACACTGGACGTGCTGAACGTTGCGCGAAGTTTGAATCGGCTCGAGTTCACTAATGAGGACATGTACGCGCATAGCGAAGTGCTTGAACGACTCCATCCCGAGAACCGGCACGTGACAGACAAGATTCGTCAGCAGCTCCAAGTTTTACGAGACACAGGATTCCTAACTCACGTCGGGCGGGGACGATGGAGCTTGGCATAGAGCCCGTTCGCAAGCGGCAGTACGCTGAACGGCACGCGCTGATAGCACAGCTCGGCAAGAAGGCTGCCTATGACAAAGTGCTCGCAAGCTACAACAAGAGGCCGAACGGAGCCGACCTTCTCTTTCTCTGTCGCGCGTGTTACGGCGGCGTCGTCCGCTTTCGTAAGAACGATGGTTATATGAGCACACCCGCTGGTGTTCACGATCCAGTGTCGGCGGAAAGTTTTGGGAAGCGGGTAGATATTTGGCATGCACGAACTCAAGGCACACGCTTTTTACACTTGGACTTCGCTGGAGCAATGGATCAAGCGAAGGAAGGAGATTTAGTTTACTGCGACCCCCCATACTCCGATAGCCAAACAATTCTTTACGGCGCGCAGGCTTTCTCGTTACAACGTCTTTTCGATTCCATTACTGCTTGCAAAGCGCGAGGCGTGCATGTTGCGTTGAGTATCGACGGCACTAAATATTCAGGGCGGAAACTGTGTGATATTGCAATTCCTGATGGGCTGTTTGAGCGTGAAGAGTTCGTCAATGTGGGCCGCTCAATGCTGAAGCGCTTCCAAATGGATGGCCGCAGCTTGGAAGATCATGAAGTGCATGACCGCTTACTGTTGACGTACTAACAGCCAACGTTCAAATTGAGGAGCGCGCTGCTTCATCAGCGTCCAGCTCGGATGTAGAGTTAGGCAAGAAAGGAACGGCATGAACCACAAACGCAGAAAATGTAAGAACGCAAGGGCTGGTTGCTTGATGTGTAAGCCGAATAAGATGAACGGCTGGAACAAAGACATTCTTGGGCATACCGGGTTTGGAAAGTTAAGAAATGTTTTGTTTGCCAAAGAGGATATGAAGAATGCTGACTAAACGTTAAGTAGACACCCTAAAACGCATCAGCAAAGGCACCTTCGGGGGGCATAAACAGGTTTCATTTATGACTGCACCCAAGCCTGCGCTTCACTGTAATCCGTAAACACCCGTATATCGGCATCAATGAATATCCGCGACAGCCATGCCTGCCAGGTGATCCATTGGTCATCGGTGACCACGGCGATCTTGCTGAAGTCGTGGTTGTGTTCGCGGCTGAAGAACTTGATTTCTTCCCACGCCACGTCCAGCGTGTAGTCGATCATCGCGCGCAGGTCGAACAGCAGGTTCACCGTGCCGGGCGTTTTCAGTTTGTACAGGGATTGTTCTTCGAACGTCTTGAAGTCGGCGATGGTGAATTCGCCGAGCACGGCGACGTTGACGAGGTTTTTGGTTTGTTCGATGGTGATCATTTAATTTTCCTTATTATCCTAAAAACCTTGATTGTCCACGAAAGACACGAAACGGGGTAAGCAGGTATTTCACCACAAGGTGAAAACTCGCAAAATCACGAAATTGACCAAGGCGATTATCGCTGAATAAGTTCTCTGTTCGTGGTGAGCCTGTCGAACCATGAATGGAGGCCAGCATAGAATCGTAAACCCGCCCTTCGACAAGCTCAGGGCGAACGGATTTATTTAGTACGTTTTTTCGTGACTTTCGTGTTTTTCGTGGACAATTGTTTTTCCCCGGATTTAGTGCTTGGGACTCAGCCGCAAGCTTAGCACACCGCTGGCGATGATGAACGCCATGCCCAGCCAGCTGCTCAGCGGCAGCACTTCATTCCACAGCAATATGCCGAACAGGCTGGCGAACACGATGGTGCTGTACGCCAGGCTGCTGACCACCAGGGTGTTGCCGGTGCGGAAGGCGCGCGTCATGGCGAGCTGGGCGAGGGTGGCGGTGCTGCCCAGGCCCAACAAAATGGCAAGGCCGGGCAGCGTGATCGTATGCACCGTGTCGAACAGCATCCACGCGCCGCTGCCGATGGTGGCGATCAGGCTGAAATAAAACACGGTGCGCGTGTCCGGCTCGCCGATGATGCCGAGTTGCCTGACGTTGAGATAGGCGATTCCGGCGAGAAAACCGGATATCAGTCCGAGCAGGCCGGGCAGCAGTTGGTCGCGTTCCAGTGTCGGGTGCAACAGCAGCACCACGCCGCAAAAGCCCACTGCGATCGCGATGGTCAGCGGCAGATGGAATTTGTCCTTGTACACCAGCATCGTGAAGACGGTGAGAAACATTGGCGCGGTGTAGTTGAGCGTGACGGCAGTAGCGAGCGGCAGCACGGTGATGCAGTAGAAAAATAATGCGAGGGCTATTGAACCGGACAGGCCGCGCCACAGGTGGTTGCTCGCGTATCGCGTGGAAATGCTGACGCGCTGATGGCGCATGATGAGATAGACCAGCAGCAGGCCGGAGAACGAGCGGTAGAACACCAGTTCGATATGCGAGAAATGCGCAGCGCCGAGTTTGACGAACACGCCCATGCAGCCGAACAGGAGTCCGGCGGCGAGCATCCAGAGGGAGCCGGTGTTCTTCGTCATTCCCGTGCAGACGGGAATCCAGTCAATGAAATGGCTCCTCGTTTGGCGAGGGCAAAACCAAATGCATGATTGGATAAAACCGCTGGATTCCCGCTTTTGCGGGAATGACGATTTATTGGCGTTGCGCCGGTATGACGCTTAGAAATGTGAAGCAAGATCGCGGCGAAGGTATTCATGGAAATGCAGCATACCGTCCTCGGTGGGCAACTGGGCAGGGGCTTGGGTGGGTTGATATATGGTAGCGATGTTGGACATGCCCGCATTGTCCTTGATATAGCGAATACGTTGAACAGACACGGATTGTCCCCGAAATAAATTGGGGGGGCAACAATAAATTAGCCGAGTCAGAGCGGGTTGGGTAAAATGCCGGTCTTACTCAAACCGGGGCTGCCATGGCTGGCCAATTAAAAAAGACGGGGTCGCAAAAAGCAGAGGGTTTCGAGCAGGCAATGGCCGAGATCGAGCAAATCGTCGCCGATATGGAAGCGGGCAAGCTGTCGCTGGAAGATTCGCTGGCTGCCTATAAACGCGGCGCGGAATTGCTGTCGTTCTGCCGCACCCGTCTCGAAGACGCGCAGCAGCAGGTGCGCGTGCTGGAGGACGGCGTGCTGAAAGATTTTTCTTCCGGCGGTGAGCCGGAGAAGAATAATTAAGATGGCCTCTACAAGCCCGTCATTCCGGCGCAGGCCGGAATGACGAAAACGGAATTATTAGAGGATCGCTTTGATGCGTGCTGACTTTCAGGGTTGGGTCGCCACCCATCAATCGCGCTTCGAGAAGGTATTGCACGAGCTGTTGCCGCGTGCCGAAGCGGCCCCGCAGCGCTTGCACGAAGCGATGCGCTATGCGGTGCTGGACGGCGGCAAGCGCGTGCGCCCTTTGCTGGTGTTCGCCGCCGGTGAGCTGGTTGGCGCGGATCTGGCGCGTTTGAATATCGCAGCGGCTGCGGTCGAGCTGATCCATGCCTATTCGCTGGTGCATGATGACATGCCATGCATGGACGATGATGTGCTGCGTCGCGGCAAGCCGACCTGCCATGTGCAATATGACGAGGCGACTGCATTGCTGGCCGGTGACAGCCTGCAATCTCTGGCGTTCCAGCTTCTGGCTGAACACCGTTTGAACGGGCAAGCCCGTTTCCCTCACCCCAACCCTCTCCCGCAAGCGGGCGAGGGGGCAAACGAATCGCTGCGCGAGTTTCGCGCTAACGATGACGCGCAGCGCCAACTGGAAATGATCAAGCTGCTGGCGGTGGCATCCGGTTCGCGCGGCATGGCGGGCGGACAGGCGATCGACCTTGCCAGCGTGGGCAAATCGCTCACGCTCCCCGAACTGGAATTCATGCACATTCACAAAACCGGCGCGCTGATCCGCGCGGCGATCCTGCTGGGCGCCCATTGCGGGGCAACGGATGAACATCGCGCAGCAAGCTGCACTCCTGCAACACTGGCTAAATTGGATCGTTTCGGCAAGCAGATCGGCCTGGCTTTCCAGGTGGTGGACGATCTGCTGGACTGCGAGGCGGACACCGCCACGCTGGGCAAGACGGCCGGCAAGGATGCCGGCAACGACAAGCCGACCTATGTCACGCTGCTCGGCATACAGGCTGCGCGCGACATGGCGCAGCAACTGCATCGCGGGGCGCTGGATTCTCTGGCAGAGTTTGGCGATGCCGCGCAACGCTTGCGCGAGCTGGCTGACTTTATCGTGTTCAGAAAGTTCTGATGTATTCATTGCTCGATACCATCAACACCCCCGACGATCTGCGCCTGCTGGAGCGCGACCGGTTGCCGCAACTCGCCATCGAACTGCGCCAGTTCCTGATCGAGTCGGTAAGCAAGACCGGCGGACATCTGTCTTCCAATCTCGGTACGGTCGAATTGACCATCGCGCTGCATTATATTTTCAACACCCCGGATGACAGGCTGGTGTGGGATGTGGGACACCAGACTTACTCGCACAAGATACTCACCGGGCGGCGCGAGGCGATGAGCAGGCTGCGCATGGCGGGGGGCATCGCCGGATTCCCCAAGCGCGACGAAAGCCCTTATGACACATTCGGCACCGGGCATTCCAGCACCTCGATATCTGCGGCGCTGGGCATGGCGGTGGCGGCAAAACTGCAAGGTTCGGAGCGCCGCGCCGTGGCGATCATCGGCGACGGGGCGATGAGCGGAGGCATGGCCTTCGAGGCGCTGAATAACGCCGGTGCGATGGACGCGAATCTGCTGGTCGTCCTCAACGACAACGACATGTCCATCTCGCGCCCGGTCGGCGCGCTGAACAATTATCTGGCGAGGCTGATGTCGGGGCGTTTTTATGCTGCGATGCGGCGCGGCAGCGAGAAGATGCTCAAGGGCATGCCGCCGATGCTGGAGTTCGCCAAGCGCGCCGAGGAGCACGTCAAGGGCATGGTGGTGCCGGGCACCCTGTTCGAGGAGTTCGGCTTCAACTACATCGGCCCGGTCGACGGCCATGATCTCGATGTGTTGCTGGATACCATGAGCAACCTCCGCCATATGGAAGGCCCGCAGTTCCTGCATGTGGTCACGCAAAAAGGCAAGGGTTATCCGCAGGCCGAAGAGGATTGCCTGCTGTATCACGGCGTGGGCAAATTCGACCGGGTCAGCGGCATCACCGCCAATCCGGCCGCAAGCGGCGCAGGGCAGGGCTTCAAGCCGACTTACACGCAGGTGTTCGGACAATGGCTGTGCGACATGGCTGAGCGGGAAGAACGTCTGGTCGGCATCACTCCGGCGATGTGCGAAGGCTCCGGCATGGCTGAGTTCGCCGAGCGTTTTCCGGCGAGATATTTTGATGTGGGCATCGCCGAACAGCATGCGCTCACCTTCGCTGCCGGGCTGGCCTGCGACGGTTACAAGCCGGTGGTGGCGATCTATTCGACTTTTTTGCAGCGCGCCTACGATCAGCTTATCCATGACATCGCGATACAGAATCTGCCGGTCGTGCTGGCGATAGATCGCGGCGGACTGGTCGGCGCGGACGGCGCGACGCACGCGGGCAGCTTCGACCTTTCCTATTTGCGTTGCATTCCGAACATGACCGTGATGGCTCCGGCTGACGAGAACGAATGCCGCCAGTTGTTGTACACCGCATTTTTGCTGAATACGCCGAGCGCCGTGCGCTATCCGCGCGGTATGGGGGCGGGCGTGGCGATCAGCCAGGAGATGCGCGCGTTGCCCGTCGGCAGGGGCGAGGTGCGCCGCACGGGCAAGCGCGTGGCGATCCTGTCGTTCGGCACGATGCTGGCGCCCGCGCTGGAAGCGGCAGAACAAATTGATGCGACGGTGGCGAACATGCGCTTCGTCAAACCGCTTGATGTGGAATTGATAGAGCGGCTTGCGCGCGAGCATGAGTTGCTGGTCACGGTGGAAGAGAACACCCTGCAGGGCGGTGCGGGCAGCGCGGTGGAGGAATGCCTGCAGCAGCACGGCATTACCATCCCGCTGCTGCAACTCGGTTTGCCGGATCGGTTCATCGAACAGGGCGAGCACGCGCAGATGCTGGCGGATTGCGGATTGGATGCCAAGGGTATCGCTGTCTCCATACGGAGCAAGATGCCAGAGTAAATACGTCTGGTATTGGCTATAATTCTGTCACCCCGGATTTCCGCATGAGGGGAAATCAGGTTTTTTGTAGGGTGGATAAAGATGCGCAGCATCGTATCCACCACCACGGTGGATACACGCCTGGTGGCGCTTTATCCACCCTACCTCTGCAATTATATTTATCCAAATAAGGGTAACCATGAATTCTCCCAAACCGAAACCTATCGCCGATGTGCAAAGCTCCGCCGATACGCGCCACCTGGCGATCAATCGCGTCGGCATCAAAGGCATACGCCATCCGGTGAAGGTGAAGGACAAGAGTGTCGGCGCGCAGCACACGGTCGCCACTTTCAATATGTATGTGCATCTCCCGCACAACTTCAAAGGCACGCACATGTCGCGTTTTGTTGAGATACTAAATGAACACGAGCGGGAGATTTCGGTGGAATCGTTCGGCAGCATCCTTCGCGAAATGGTGGCGCGGCTGGAAGCAGAATCCGGTTACATCGAAATGAATTTTCCTTATTTTGTCAACAAGATCGCGCCGGTGTCGGGCGTGAAAAGCCTGATGGATTACGATGTGACCTTCATCGGAGAATGCAACGGCGGCGATCCGCAGTTCACTATGAAAGTGGTCGTGCCCGTCACCAGCCTGTGCCCATGCTCGAAGAAGATTTCAGATCGCGGCGCGCATAACCAGCGTTCGCATGTCACGCTCACGCTGCGCACCAACAGTTTTGTCTGGGTCGAAGATGTGATACGTATCGCCGAAGAACAGGCTTCCTGCGAACTGTTCGGATTGCTGAAGCGCCCCGATGAGAAATTCGTCACCGAGCGCGCGTATGACAACCCGAAATTTGTCGAGGACATGGTGCGCGACGTGGCGGCGGCGCTGAATGCCGATGAGCGCATCGATGCCTACATCGTGGAGTCGGAGAATTTCGAGTCCATTCACAATCATTCCGCGTATGCGCTGATCGAAAGGGATAAAACAATTTCGTAGGGGCGCGATTCATCGCGCCCATTCACATGAAAAAACCAGGGCGCGATGAATCGCGCCCCTACAAAACATGAAACCTATCGCCATCTTCCGCCACACACCAACCGAAGGCCCCGGCTATCTCGCCGGATTCCTCGACGAACGAAAAATTCCCTGGCGATTGATCGCCATCGACGCGGGCGATGCCGTGCCGCAAGACGCATCCGTCTATTCTGGGCTGGTCTTTATGGGCGGCCCGATGAGCGTCAATGACGACCTGCCGTGGATACCGAGGGCCGAGACATTGATCCGCGATGCCGTGGCGCGGGACGTTCCGCTGTTGGGGCACTGCCTCGGCGGACAGTTGATTTCCAAGTCGCTGGGCGGCGTGGTATCGCGCAACCCGGTGAAGGAAATCGGCTGGGGCGAAGTGAAGGTGGCGAATAATGACGTCGCGCGCGACTGGTTCGGCGATTTTAAAAACTTCCAGGCTTTCCACTGGCACGGCGAAACATTTTCGCTGCCGCAAGGCGCAACCCATCTTCTATCCAGCGCGCACTGCGCCAACCAGGCATGGGCCATCGGCAAACACCTCGCGCTGCAATGCCATGTCGAAATGACCGCCGCAATGATTTCCGCGTGGTGCGATGTGGGCGCAGGCGAGGTGGAGGCCGCCAAAGCCAGCCCGGCAGTGCAATCGGTGGGCGAGATGCAGCGGCAGATGAATGCCATGCTGCCGGAATTGAACAGAGTGGCAGCACGTTTGTATTCTCATTGGATCAAAGGTGTGACCGATCAATAATAAGATGAAAATGCGCCGCGCTCCGCTGGGCGTTTGTGTTGTCCAGGCAATCTTTTCGATAGAGAATGGTTTTAGGGCGCCTCAATTAATTCAAAATCCTAAGCTAGACAAGGCGCGAATGGAATTTTAGCGCGCCGCATATGTCCGATATGTAAGCGTTAAAATTTCTAGAACAACACCGTATCGCGACGGAGTTTGGATTAATAGAGGTGTCCTTTAATGTCAACATCTGGAAAACTGATTTCCGAATACCGGATTGCAATCCAGTCATTGCGCGATGGCAAGTATGATGTTGCGTTTCCGGCTGACGAAAATGATGAAATCGGCAAACTGGGCCATGACCTGAACGAGCTTGCCAGGGCGCTTGAAAGAAGGTTCGACGAAGCGGCCAGGGTGTGTGAAATTTCCGAAGAAATCACTGCCGGGCTGTTTCTGGATGATGTGCTGAACCGGCTATATGACAGTTTTCGCAAGATCATTCCCTACAACCGGATAGGTTGCGCGCTGTTGAATAATGAGAAAAATGAGGCTGTTGCGTACTGGACAAAGACGGACGCTCCCCAAGTCCTGCTGAAAGCCGGGTTTACAGCGTCAATAACCGGAAGCAGCCTGTGGCAGATCATTGAGACCGGCCAGCCGCGCATCCTGAACGATCTCGAAACCTATCTCGCCGAGCATCCCGCTTCGGTTACCACCAGACTGATTGTTGAGGAAGGAATGAGATCCAGCCTCACCTGGCCGCTCATTGCGCAGGGCAAGCCCGTGGGGCTTCTGTTTTTTTCGAGCCGTGAGAAAAACGCTTATCAAAACGTTCATCAGGACATCTTTTTGAAGATTGCCGGACAAATCTCTCTCCTGGTCGAGAAAAGCAGGCTGTATCAGCAGATGTCTGAACTCAACGGGGAGCTCATTTTGGCGCAGCGCGAGTTGCGGCATCAGGCAACACATGATGCGCTTACCGGAATATACAACCGCAGGGCGATAACCGAACTTCTGGAAGCCCAGCTTGCGCGCGCCAGGCGCCACAATCAACCGCTGGCTGTGGTCATGCTCGACGTGGATCTTTTCAAGCAGTTCAATGATACTTACGGGCATCATGCGGGGGATGCGGTGCTCAAGGCGGTTTCCACAAGAATGAAGGAAAGCTTGCGTGAGTACGACTATATCGGGCGCTATGGCGGCGAGGAGTTTCTGGTTGTGCTTGGTGATGCCGGCTATGATATGGCCGCAGAAACCGCCGAGCGGTTATGCCGGGCTGTTAGAGACGAAGCCGTTGTATTTGATGGGAAACCGCTTGACGTTACCATCAGCGCCGGTGTCGCTGTGGCGGAGAACCCCACCGGGCTTGATCCGGACAAAATCATATCGGCAGCCGATAAGGAACTCTACACGGCCAAATCAAACGGCCGTAACCGGGTCGAAGTTTGCCGGATTTAATGCGGCGGGGTGAAATGACTGTGGCGAATAATGACGTCGCGCGCGACTGGTTCGGCGATTTTAAAAGCTTCCAGGCCTTCCACTGGCACTGCGAAACTTTTTCGCTGCCGCAAGGCGCAACTCATCTTCTATCCAGCGCGCACTGCGCCAACCAGGCATGGGCCATCGGCAAACACCTCGCGCTGCAATGCCATGTCGAGATGACCGCCGCAATGATTTCCGCGTGGTGCGATGTGGGGGCCGGTAAAGTGGAGGCCGCCAAAGCCAGCCCGGCGGTGCAACCGGTGGGCGAGATGCAGCGACAGGCAAATGCCATGCTGCCGGAGTTGAACAGAGTGGCAATACGTTTGTATTCTCATTGGATCAAGAACGTGGCAGCTTGACGAACTTCACTTCAATACCCGCTTGACACCCCCCCCCCGCCGTGCTACGGTGACAGTGACGGGGTAAAAACCAACGCATCACGACAATATGGTTGCTCTTATTCCCACCTTACTTCAGGGAGCACGACCATGAGCAAACCCGTTCAACTCGCGCCTGCCACAGCTGATGTCGTGACAAGCGATCCAGGCAAACTTCTATGCCCGGCGTTACAATTCGTAGCCCTGTATCTTCTGGTTATTGTGATAATGGCGATGGTGAATTCCGCTCATGCTGAGGGATATGTCTATAAGCTACCAGTCCCTTTTAACTTTGGATGGCGTAATATTTGTGGGAATTGTGGCGTCTTGTCTTCTGGTCACGGATTTGCCACAGCGCAGGAAGCCTGTACTGCGTCCGAGTCTGCGCCAGAGTTACAGGGAGTCTCTTGGCTTTGGCCCACGACTGCTACTGGTGGCCCAGATTTATTCTACTGTAAGGCATCTTATGGCTATACTTTTACAGTTGCAGTCAAAGAACGCATATCTTGTCCTGCAAATTCAACTGGCGTACCCCCTTCTTGGAATAGCTTATGCATCTGCAACACCGGGTATGCGCCCGACTCCACCAGAACAAGCTGTATTGCCGCCTGTCCTGCCCATGCGTCCGGCACACCTTGCGTCTGCGATGCGGGCTATAAATTCGACGCCGCCGGAACGAGCTGTGTGCCCGCCTGCACCTTTACAAAGGTTGCCGATGTTACGGGCTCTGTTGCGAAACTGTATGAAGATGGCACGTATAGCGATACAAAACCGGATTTGGTGCACTTAACCCTGGCAACGCAGACCGGCCTTGCCTGCATCCAGCAAAAGGTGGCTGCATTGAATTGCTACATGACACCGCAACCCACTTCCGGGTATAGACCCACCGCCTATCAAACCCACATTCTTGAGGTTTACGATAAGTGGCAGTTGATCAAGGACGACAATACTCCTGCCTGCGCAGAAACTAAGGCGGCTATTTACGCCGAATGGTTAAATCACAGACCATTTGCCCGTCGTCCGGGTGTCACCTCCAATCACTCGCAGGTGGATGCTCTAGGCAATCCGGCGGGAAATGCGGTTGATATTTCTTACGTGCCTGATAACGTCAATGACAGCGCCGATGCCGTTGCGTGCCAGTGCAATATGTACAGACCACTGATCAACATGCCAGACCCGACAAAGAATGATCCAGTCCACTATCAACCTCGTACCTGTCCGCGTTAAGGAGCCGAGATGAAAACTAATAAATTGTTTACTGTAATTTTAACTGCCTTCGTCTGCTTATCTCCCTGTGCCGATGTCGTTGCTCAGGCCGCTCCTCCGGTAACAGTCACTGCATGGGGCATGCATCGTGGCGGCCAAGTAATATACAAATACCAAGTGAAAAATATGGGGACTCTTCCCATAGATGATTTTTTTATCGGTTTTTATCCTCCTACGGACACTGCCGATGGCGCCGCCGAACTGACTGAGGGACCTTATTATCCCGGCGGCACATCGCTGTGGTTGCCGTCGAGTGTCTCGCAAAGCCCGGCGGGCTGGGGTGTTTATTTGAGTTTTCCAGAAGAAAGCGCCACCTTTGCGCTGAGGTGGGTAGAAGCTGGGTATTTCAGAGGCATGAGACCGGGCGCTCGCGAAGCAGATTTTCCGATTGCGCAAAGCCCACCCAACGTTATGCCGCCGGGCGCAAGCTGGGATCAATTCTCCGTGACCTTGCCCAGGCCCGATTATGCTTACGTGCAAGGTCATGCAAATTTGATGTACGGGTATAAGGAAATCACGGTGCAAATGGAAAAAGGCGACACCACCCCGCCCACGCTTTCATTTACGTTGAGCCCCGCCACGCTCTGGCCGCCAAACGACAAACTGGCACCCGTCACCGCCACCATCACAGTAAATGACGACTACGACCCCGAACCCGAAATCAAACTCGAATCCATCACCGCGAGTGAGACGCTTGCAGACGGAGACATCCAGGATGCCCAGCCCGGCACCGACGACCGGAGTTATTCCTTGGTCGCCAAACGCGCGGGAACCAATCTGGCCGGCCGCATCTACACCGTCACCTATTCCGCCACCGATGCTTCGGGCAACAAGGCCACTGCCAGCGCCACGGTGACCGTGCCGCACGATCAGGGGAAGTAGTACGTAGGGCGGGTCACACCCGCCATTTGTGTTGGGCATGTTATTCCGGTTTGTCACGTGCAGTGGCGGGTGTGACCCGCCCTAGTGCGCCCGTGAAGGCGCGCAAACAGCACGGTGAAAGTCCGTGTCGGAGTATGCCAGAACTCCGTAGCTGAAGGTAACTGCGTCATCGTGAGGTGGGGTGGAGAGCAACCGGAAGCGAATGGGCAGTCCGTAGTAAAGCGAACTCGATTCGGCGGCACATGACGGCGAGCTTGCTAGGGTAAAGGCGAAGCCTGAAACACATCAGATGCGCTGACATGGCGTACAAAGCGACATCTGGGTCATGCACGTGGTTGGAGACGGAACGTCAGGAAGTTTGCGCGAGAAAAGCGGGGAGACCTGCGGCACGAAGTGACGTGATGCAGGAGTCAGAGCCTTCGTAGTACTACAAGACTGAAGAGCAGCGCAGGGTCAATAAAGCCGGGAAACCGGCGACTACCGTGTTGAAAGACACTCGAACCTAAACCCATGCAGAAACAGTCTGAAAAGCGCGGAATAGGAAAACCGCGCCGAGGGAAGGGAGGCAGGAAAGTGGACGCGAGAAAGACAGGAGAAGCGAGAGCATGAGCGAAACGGCGGAAGTGCCCGCAAGGGCTATACAAGCTGAATCTGCCCTGACCCGATGGGACTGGGTAGATCGCACCATCTGGACGGAACGCATGTTGGCGGCACTGGGTAACGGTGTCAAAGGAAACAAATGGTTCAGCCTGATCGACAAAGTCTACCGCCCGGGCACACTCCAAGCGGCTTGGGAACAAGTCAAAAGCAACCGGGGTGCGGCGGGAATAGACGGGCAAAGCATCGAAGCATTTGCGGCACATGCCGAGCGATACCTGAACGAATTGGCACAAGACCTCGGACAAGGGAGCTACCACCCCCAAGCCGTCAGACGAGTGGAGATTCCCAAAGCGGGAGGCAAGATGCGCCCGCTGGGCATCCCCACCGTCAAGGACAGAATCGTCCAGACAGCGGTCAAACGGGTGATCGAACCGATCTTTGAAAAGGAATTTCTGCCGATGAGTTATGGGTTTCGACCGGGACGAGGCTGCAAAGACGCGCTGCGGGAGGTAGACGGGTATCTCAAGGATGGCTACACACATGTGGTGGATGCCGACCTGAAAGGCTACTTTGACAGCATCCCGCACAACCTGCTGAAAGAACGGATCGAAGAACGCATCAGCGATGGCCGCCTGCTGGAACTACTGGCAGGCTGGCTGAGACAAGACATCGTAAAGGGGTTGGAAAGATGGACACCGGCGGGAGGTACCCCGCAAGGGGCGGTCATCAGCCCCTTGCTTGCTGGCGAACCTCTACCTGCATCCCTTGGACGAGAGAATGACAAAGCTGGGTTATCGCATGGTGCGCTACGCCGACGACTTCGTCATACTGTGCGAAAGCGCGGAACAAGCGCACACGGCACTGGAAGAAGTCAAAGCGTGGGTCGAAGCCAACGGCCTGACCCTGCACCCCGACAAGACCCACGTCGGGGATTGCCGGATAGAAGGACAAGGCTTCGAGTTTCTCGGTTACCGTTTCGAGGCGGGCAAGCGTTGGGTGAGGAAGAAAAGCCTGCAAGGGTTCAAAGACAAAATACGCGAAAAGACGCGTCGCAGCAGAGGCGACAGTTTGACGCGGATCATTGCCGACCTCACCCCGATGATCAGAGGCTGGTATGGCTACTTCAAGCACGCCAACCAATGGGAGTTTCCAAAGTTGGATGGATTCATCCGCCGACGATTACGGGCGATACTGCGCAAGCAGGAAAAGCGACCGGGCTTTGGGAAGTGTCACGCCGATCACAGTCGCTGGCCGAATGTGTACTTCGCAGCAATGGGGCTATTCACCATGACAGAAGCCCGAATGTTAGCGAGCCAATCCCGATGAGGAAACCACTGACTGGAGAGCCGTGTGCGGGAGAACCGCACGCACGGTTCGGAGGGCGGGGAGGTAACACTTCTCGACCCCTATCCCTGGATGAAGCCGCCCCAACACACGCTGTTTCTATTGCGAAATAGAATTACTTGGCCGCCTGGATCAGGCAGCCTTGCGGTGCTTCATCGCTTGATCAAGATCATAGGTCGCTTGCAGATTCATCCAAAGCTTTGCCGAGGTTCCCAATACGGCGGATAAGTCCAGTGCGGCTTCGGCGGTGATGCCGCGCTTTCCTTTGATGATTTCGTTCAATCGCGCGCGAGTCCAGCCGAGCTTCTGGGCGAACGCCACTTGGGTAATGTTGGCAGGCTCAAGAAATTCTTCCAGGAGGATTTCGCCGGGGTGAAAAGGGTTTTTTGGTTGATTCATCATTTCTCTCCTGATTGCGTAATTCAGTGGTAATCGACTATCTGCACGTCTTTGGCGTTGCCGCTTTTCCAGCAGAACAGAATGCGCCACTGATCGTTTATTCGGATTGAGTAAAATCCCGCGAGGTCGCCCTTGAGCGCTTCCAGCCGGTTGCCGGGCGGGACACGCAAGTCCACGAGTTCTGCGGCATCATGCACATAGAGCAACTTGCGCCGCGCCGCCCGCT
>JANLIB010000129.1 GCA_024653675.1 Gallionella sp.
GTTGCTCAAGAAATTTTAACGCTTACATATCAAACATATGCGGCGCGCTAAAATTTCTTTCGCGCCTTGTCTCGCTTAGGATTTTGAATAAATAGAGGCGCCCATAATTCTTTTAATCCTCAATCCTGTTTTCGAGAAACAACACGCCATGCGTAACCCGCACTTCATGCCGCTGCGCGCAACCGGCATCCGGAGGCGCTGCATTTCCTGTCTCCAGCTCTATCACCCAGTTATGCAGCGGGCAGGTGACCCGCTTGCCGTGCACGATGCCCTGGGACAACGGCCCGCCCTTGTGCGGACAGCGGTTGTCCAGCGCGAACACCCGATCATCCACGCTGCGGAACATCGCGATCTCGCCCCTGGGCGTATTCACCACCCGCGAGCCCTGGCGCGGGATGTCTTCCAGTTTGCCGACTTGTATCCAGTTCATTGCATCACCTCAATTTTGAAAATCACACGCTGTTGTAGGGTGGGCGCAGCCCACGCAGTTGGCATCGCGATCGACAAACACCGCGTGGGCTACGCCCACCCTACGCTTACTCTCGTAGGGCGGGTCACACCCGCCATTGCAATATTCGATGTTGCGGCGGGTGTGACCCGCCCTACATGTTTCGTTCAGGCAATCGTCGCCAATGCTTCAAATTCATGCGCATCCTTGCCCAGCGCGCGTTCCCTCCACGGATCATCCTGGCTGTAGCGCTGCGATTCCAGAAAACGCGCATACAGTCCGGCACGCCCCGGCGCATCATCGACAATGCGCTGCTTGATTTCAGCCAGGCCGGCGCGCTCTATCCACGGCGCGGTGCGTTCCATGTAAAGCGCTTCTTCGCGATACAGTTGCATGAACGCTCCGCAGTACTCCAGCACCTCTTCTTCGCTGGCCACCTTGCACAGGAAATCGGTGACGCGCACCTTGATGCCGCCGTTGCCGCCGACATGTATCTCATAGCCGGAATCCACGCACACCACGCCAAGGTCCTTGATGGTCGCCTCGGCGCAGTTGCGCGGACAACCGGAAACAGCGATCTTGAATTTGTGCGGCGTCCATGAGCCCCAGGTCATCTTCTCGACCTTGATGCCCAGCCCGGTGGAATCCTGTGTGCCGAAACGGCACCACTCCCTGCCCACGCAGGTCTTGACCGTGCGCAATGCTTTTCCGTAGGCGTGGCCGGAGACGAAGCCTGCATCCGCCAGTTCGGCCCACATCCTGGGCAGATTCTCCCTGGTGATGCCAAACAAACCGATGCGCTGTCCGCCGGTAATGTGGACGGTGGGCACTTCATGGCGTTCGGCGATCTCGGCAATCGAACGCAACTCCGCCGGCGTCGTCACCCCGCCCCAGATGCGCGGTATCACAGAGTACGTGCCGTCTTTCTGGATGTTGGCGTGCACGCGTTCGTTGATGAAACGCGAACGGCTGTCGTCCCGGTATTCGGCTGGATTTGCGGTCAGCAGGTAGTAGTTCAGCGCGGGACGGCAGATGTGGCAACCATCCGGTTTTTTCCATTCCAGCAGGCGCATCAGGTCGGGAATGTTCTTCAGTCTCAGCCTGCCGATTGCATCGCGAACTTCTTCATGGCTCAGCTCGGTGCATGCGCATATCGGTTTCTTGCTCGGCTTGGCCGAATAATCGCCACCCACGGTATTGATCAGCAACGCCTCGACCAGTCCGGTGCATGAACCGCATGAGCTGGAGGCCTTGGTGTGCAGGCGCACTTCTTCCAGCGTGAACAGTTTTTTCTCGATGATGGCCTTGACGATGGCGCCTTTGCATACGCCGTTGCAGCCGCAGATTTCCGCCGAATCCGGCATGTTCGCCACATTGGCTACGCCGCCGCGACCGGCATCGCCAAGATGCCCCTGCCCGAACAGAAGATGGTCGCGCAGCTCTGTGACGTCGGTTCCGTCGCGCATCATCTGGAAATACCATGTGCCGTCCACCGTGTCGCCGTAAAGCACCGCGCCGCGTAACCTGTTATTGCGCAGCACCAGTTTCTTGTACACGCCGCGCGCCGCATCCTGAAACAGCAACTCCTCATCGTCCGGGGCGGGGTTGAAATCGCCTGCCGAGAACAGGTCTATACCGGTCACCTTGAGCTTGGTGGAAACCGACGATCCTTCGTAGCGCATCCGGCCATATTCGGCCAGATGGTTCGCCGCGACCCTGGCCTGCTCGAACAACGGCGCGACCAGGCCGTAAGTCTGGCCGCGATGCTGCACGCATTCGCCCACCGAATAAATCTTTGGATCAAAAGTCTGCATCGTGTCATTCACGACGATGCCGCGGTCACAATGTATTCCGGCGGACTTGGCCAGTGCGATGTTGGGGCGTATGCCCGCCGCCATGATCACCAGATCGGCGGGAATTTCCTCGCCACCCTTAAAACGCAGGCCGGTCACTTTGTCTTCGCCCCCAATATTCTCACCAAGGATCGCTTCGGTCTGGCGCGACAGATAAAATTTCAGCCCGCGTTTTTCCAGCGCGCTTTTCAGCAGATTGCCGCCGGCCTGATCGAGCTGGCGTTCCATCGGCCAGTCGCACAGATGCACCACCGACACTTCCATGCCTTGCCGCGACAAACCATTCGCCGCTTCCAAACCGAGCAGGCCGCCGCCGACGACTACGGCGCGCTTGGCCGTTCTGGATGCCGCAAGCATCTTTTCTACATCGTCTATGCTGCGGTAAGCCAGCACACCGGGCAAATCTATTCCGGGTATCTGCAGCATGATGGGGTTGGAGCCGGTCGCGATCAGCAAACGGTCATACGGCACGGACAGGCCGTCTTCGCTTTCGACCACGCGGCGATGGCGGTCTATCCTGCTGACCCGTTTACCGGCATGCAGCGTGATATGGTTTTTTTCATACCAGTCCCAGTCGTTCAAAACGGTATCCTGGAATGCCATTTCACCGGACAACACCGGCGACAGCAGGATGCGGTTGTAGTTGGGCTGCGGCTCGGCGCCGAATACGGTGATCTCAAAATCATGCGGCGACATCTTGAGAAATTCTTCCAGCGTGCGGATGCCCGCCATGCCGTTGCCGATCACAACCAGCCTGGTTTTTCCGGGAATTGTTTGCATTGCTTTATGGCTGGTCATCATGTCGGTCTCGTAAAAAAGAGTGCTCATGACCAGTAAAGCAATACGCGTGCCAACGCAAATTACACGTGAAACGGATGAATTTCTATAGATGCGCGCATCATTACGGTGCGCCGCACGCAACTATGGTGCATGTATCATGCAAGCAACAACAAATAGAGCAACAGCGGGATCGTGCGCACAGCGCACGCTACTCAGTCCTCTGTCCTCTGTCCTCTGTCTTCTGTTGCCTGGCGCGCCACTTCAATATCACCATCACCCGCCATGCCACGCGCACCGCGACATACCCGCTGATCGCCAGAACCACGGCGAGCAGAGGCAGGCCTATCAGGATCGGTTCGCCCAGCAGCAGCAGCCAGTCCCACAATTTTCCCATCCAGTCATGCCATTGCATTTCCGGGAATGAAAGTTTTGCAGTTGCCACGCCGCTGTGCGCCCCGCTCACCCACGCGCCGAGCTCGTAAGCCAGCGCATACAGAGGCAAAATCGTGAACGGGTTGGTGTAAAAAGTGATGAACACCGCCACCGGCAGGTTGACGCGAAACAGCACCGCCAGCAATGCGGCGAAGATCATCTGCAACGGGCCGGGGATCAGCCCGCAAAACAAACCCACTGCCACGCCGCCCGCCACCGAACGGCGATGCAGATGCCACAGATTGGGATGTTGCAGCCAGCCGCCGAACGGCTTGATCCAGCGATGGCTCCTCACTGTCTCGTGCTGTGGAAGGAATTTGCGGAAGAATTTGCGCATGGGGGTATTCTAAAGGAATACAGACATAGCCGTTCCCATGCTTCGAGTTGGAACAGGTTCAAGTTTGGAGTGCGGCGACGTGTCGCCGCCTTCTCAAAGCGGCGACACGTCGCCGCACTCCAAACTTGAACCTGTTCCAACTCGAAGCATGGGAACGGCTATGTCTGTATTCCTT
>JANLIB010000132.1 GCA_024653675.1 Gallionella sp.
AGGGAGTAGGGAGTAGGGAGTAGGGAGTAGGGAGTAGGGAGTAGGGAGTAGGGAGTAGGGAGTAGGGAGTAGGGAGTAGGGAGTGCGGGCGGTTTGCCCACTCACCACTCACCACTCACCACTCACCACTCACCACTCCCTACTCACCATAAGGCGGTAAAGAAAGGATAGTTTTATGCTGGCAATCATAGGCGGGCGCGGCTTGGCCCAATTGGCAAATCTGAAGATCACCCATCAGCAGGTGATGCGCACCCCCTACGGTGAACCGTCCGGCGCGTTCCTGTTAGGCACGCTGAACCAGCATGAGGTGATTTTTCTGGCGCGGCACGGTTATGGCCACACCATTCCGCCACATCTGGTCAACTATCGCGCCAACCTCTGGGTGCTGCGCGAACAGGGCGCCAGTGCGGTCATCTCGGTGGCGACCGTGGGCGGTATCCGCGCCGATCTCAAGCCCGGAGTGATCGTCGTGCCTGACCAGATCATCGATTACACCCATGGCCGTGATGCGACTTATTTTGAGGGGCGCGACAAGCCTTACAGCAATACCGATTTCACCCTTCCCTATAGCGCATCATTGCGTAATTGCATCCTGCGCAGCGCGAAAACTGCGAAGCAGCCATGCGTGGATGGCGGCGTGTATGCCGCCACGCAGGGACCGCGCCTGGACAGCATCGCCGAAATCAATCGCTATGAACGCGATGGGGCGGACATGGTCGGCATGACCGGAATGCCTGAGACTGCGCTGGCCAGGGAACTGGAACTCAATTATGCGGCCATCGCGGTGGTGGCGAATTACGCACCGGGGCGCGGCGACAGTGCGAACGGCATCAACATCGAAAGCGTCAATGCTACCGCCAGCGCGGCAATGGACCGGGTGCGAAGCATCCTTGCGTGTGTGGTGAATAATGGCGATCAGACATAGCGGCATAAATCTGCTGCGCGCTGGCCTTTCCCGCCCGCAAACCGCTCGCTGCGACTTCTGCCGCTATGTATAGAGCCGTGTTGCGCATGGGTGATGAGCGCCTGTGGCAGCGCGCAGAGCCGGTCAGCCAATTCGACACGCCGCAGTTGCATGCGCTGCTGGCGGACATGCGCGACACCATGCAGGCCCTGAATGGAGCGGGTCTGGCCGCGCCGCAGATCGGCGTGGGGCTGCGTGTGGTGATCTTTGGTGTGCGGCTGCGACACGTTACTGCGCAGCAGCCGGTTGCGGGAGCAGCCGCTTGCCACCCCCTCCCGCACCAGACGCTTACGCGCGCCGTGTCTGGGGGGCAACATAATCCGCGTTATCCCGATGCCGATACCGTACCGGCCACCGTGCTGATCAATCCGGTCATCAGCCACCCAGATGAAGAAATGGCAGAAGACTGGGAAGGCTGTTTGAGCGTGCCCGGACTGCGCGGCATGGTGCCGCGTCATGCGCATATCCGCTATCGGGGACAGGACGAATATGGCGCGCGGATCGACCGCACCGTGAGCGGCTTCCATGCCCGCGTGGTGCAGCACGAGTGCGATCATCTCGACGGCATCCTGTATCCGATGCGGATCAGGGACATGACGAAATTCGGTTTTGCGAAAGAGCTGTTCCCCGGACAGGAATTGCAGGATGAATAACCCATTCGCTTTTTATAAAAAAGCCGTATCGCTTGATTCCGTCGCGTACCGCAATCTGAGATATGCCGCAAAAATCAATAACCAGGCTGCATTGAGCTGCAATTTGCGTCGCGCCATTACCATTCCGTTTGACATCAATGCAGTATTTTGCCAGACTGTGGCCATGTTCCGTCCCTTCAGAAAATTTGTGGCAGTGATTTTGGCTATCTGGTTTCCGCTGTTCAGCGGCAGCGCGCTGGCCAATTCGGTTGCCATGCCGTCCGGTGGCGGAGCCTGCCAGAGTGTCGTTGCGCAGCAGAATACGCAACAGCCGCAACAAGTTGCAGCCATGCATCAGCACATGCATCATGCCCAGCCTGTTGTGAATCAGTACCAGCCTGCCGGGGCTGACGATCATCAGGATTCTTCCTGCAAAACCGGCAGCCTTTGCCATCTGGCGTGCAGCGTATACCTGGCTGCCGCTGCTGCCAACGTGGCGAAAGATCAACTGGCAGCACAGTTGTTTACTTTACCTTCAACGCAGTTTCAATCCTACGTCTCAGCCCCGCTGGATCCTCCACCGCTCTCCCGCGTTTAACGCGGGACGAGTGTCTTTGCATTTCCCATCAGTCTGACTTTGCCGGCATAGACTTTTCGTCCCGAATCGTTCGGCGACCGCTTGCGGCCGCAATTTATCGAGGATTCGGACCATGGATTATTTTCGGAAATATTTAACAGGTTTTTGTGCGGCCAGTCTGGTTGCGCTTTGCGCTGCATGGCTTGCGCCTGCCTATGCGCTGGGTGAACCGGAGCTGGGCGCGAACCTGCCGGGGCTGCTGGATTATGCGCGCGAGCACAATCCCGAATTCGCGGCGGCGCGTTATGAGGCGGATGCGGCTTTGCAGCGCGTGCAGCCAGCCTCGGCGTTGCCTGATCCGGTGTTGCGCGCCGAGTTGATGGACATCACCAATCAGGGCACGGATAAAGGCACGAGTCTGCTGCCGTCACAAGTGGGCGGCGCACGTTATACGCTGATGCAAAGCGTGCCGTGGTTCGGCAAGCGCGGTTTGCAGCGCGAGGTTGCCGAGGCGCAAGCCGTGCAGGCCAGCGGCCAGACTTCGGCGACCTGGGCAGAACTGTCGGAAAAAATAAAATCGGTCTATGCGATGTATTACTACTTGTCCGGCAGCGAGCGGTTAACCCGCGAAACGCTCGACCTGATGGCCGGTCTGGAACAAGTCGCGCAAACGCGCTATGCCAACGGACTCGGCGCGCAGCAGGAAGTCATCCGCGCCCAGCTCGATCAGACCGATTTGCGCACCGAACTGCTCGATCTCGAAAACGAGCAGCATCACGCTCATGGGCGGTTGAATGCCTTGTTGTCGCGCCCTGCGATGGCAGCGCTGGCGCAGCCCGCACAATTGCGGCCGCTGCCTGCGGCAGCAATACTCGATTACCCGGCGCTGGAAGAAAAGCTGCGCGCACGCAACCCGCATCTGCTGGTTGCCGATGCGCGCAGGAACGAGGCAGAAAAGAGCCGCGATCTGGCTTACTCCAACCGTTATCCCGGATTCACGCTGGGGGTCGCGCCTACCCAGAGCGGAAGCGCGATAAAGACCTGGGACTTGATGGTCGAATTCAGCATCCCGTTGCAACAGGGCTCGCGCCGCTCGCAGGAACGCGAGGCTGAGGCGATGCTGGCGGCTTCCGGCGCGCTCAGGGAAGCGCTGCTGAACCGGATGCTGGCCGATCTGGCGGAAAGCGTGTCAGCGTTGGAAACCGCGCGGCGCACCGGAGTATTGATCGCGTCGCGCCTGCTCCCACAAGCCGAACTGACCTATCAATCCGCGATGGCCGGTTATGAAACCGGCCAGGTGGATTTTGCCATGCTGCTGGATGCGCAAAAGCAAATTCTGAAAGCCAGACAGCAGCAACTCAAGGCGCAGTATGAAGCGCAGTTGCGCCTCGCAGAAATCGAACGTTTGTTGGGAGAAGAATTATGAAACAGCTTAGTGGAATCATTACAGGCGCAGTGGTTTTGCTGAGTGTTGGTGTTGCCGGATATTGGATCGGTACGCACGCGACCGCATCGTCTGCGCCGGCCGCCGTTGCAGACGTCAAGGCAGAGCGCAAAATTCTCTATTACCGCAATCCGATGGGACTGGCAGACACATCACCGGTGCCGAAAAAAGACTCGATGGGCATGGACTACGTCCCGGAGTACGAAGGAGGGGATGAAACCGGCAATGGTAATCAAACCACCTCATCCTTTGATCCCTCAGGAGGCTCAGGGCAAGTAATCATCAGCGTCGAAAAGGTGCAGAAGCTGGGGGTGAAAACCGAGCAGGCAGCGATGCGCGCACTTGATAAAACGGTTCGTGCCGTGGGCAGGGTGGAAGTCGATGAGCAGCATATCCACAACATCGCTCCCAAGTTTGATGGCTGGATAGAAAAGTTGCATGTGAAGACCACCGGGGAGCCGGTAAAAAAAGGGCAGGCACTGTTCGATGTGTATAGCCCGGAACTGGTATCGGCGCAGCGCGAGTACGCGATTGCAATGCAAGGTGTCGCGGCATTGAAAGATGCGGACAGCGATACCAGACAGAGCATGCAGCAGCTTGCCGATGCCAGTCTGCTGCGCCTGAAGAACTGGGATATTTCCGAGCAGCAGGTGAAAGACCTGGCCAAATCCGGGACGATCAGGCGCAGCCTGACCTTTCATGCCTTTCATACGCCGGTGAATGGCATCGTGCTGGAGAAGAAAGCCCTGGAGGGGATGCGTTTCATGCCCGGTGAAATGTTGTATCAGATTGCCGATCTTTCCTCGGTGTGGGTGATAGCCGATGTCTTCGAACAGGATATTGCCCTGGTAAAGACCGGCGCCAAGGCCAGGGTGAAGATAACTGCCTACCCGGGCAAGCAGTTCAACGCTGTCATCACTTATGTTTACCCGACCCTGAATCCGGCAACTCGTACCGTTCCAGTGCGTCTGGAGATGGCCAATCCGCAGGGCTTGCTCAAGCCTGCCATGTTTGCGCAGGTGGAAATGCCGGTGGCCAGCAAGGGCAAAGTGCTGACTGTGCCGGCTTCCGCGGTGATTGACAGCGGCACGCGCCAAATCGTGCTGGTGCAACTGGCAGAAGGGCGCTTTGAGCCGCGTGAAATCAGGTTGGGCAACCGCAGCGACGATTATGTGGAAGTGTTGAATGGGGTTGCGGAAGGAGAGCAGGTGGTAGTGGCGGCCAACTTTCTGATCGATGCGGAGAGCAACCTCAAGGCTGCACTCGGCGGACTGGGGCACGCTCACGGCGGTGGGGCGCCGGATGCGAAAGGCGCCGCTCAGCCGGCAACAGAACAGCCGAAACCAGCCGTGGTGGGACACCAGGCCGATGGCACGCTTGATGCGGTGGATAACAAAGCGGGAAGCGTGACCATCACACACGGCCCGATCAATACGCTGGGCTGGCCGGGTATGACGATGGACTTCGCGCTGGCCAATTCCTCGCTGGCAGCAGGTATCCAGCCGGGCAGCGCGATTGCCTTTGAACTCGTCGAACGCAAGCCGGGCGAATGGGTGATTACCAAGCTGCATGCGAAGCAGTCCGCGCACAGTCAGCACGAGGGACACTGATATGTTAAACACCATCATCGACTGGTCGGCGCGCAATCGCTTCCTGGTGATACTTGCGACGTTGTTCATCACGCTGGCGGGCATTTATGCAGTCGTCAAAACCCCGCTGGACGCCTTGCCGGATTTGTCGGATGTGCAGGTGATCGTTTTTACCGAATACCCCGGACAGGCGCCGCAGGTGGTGGAAGACCAGGTCACCTATCCGCTGACCACTTCGATGATTTCGGTGCCGAAATCCAAGGTGGTGCGCGGATTCTCGGTGTTCGGCGCGTCCTTCGTGTATGTCATTTTCGAGGATGGCACCGATCTCTATTGGGCACGCTCGCGGGTGCTGGAGTACCTTAATTTCGCTTCCGGCAAGTTGCCCAAGGGGGTAACCCCACAAATCGGCCCGGATGCGACCGGTGTCGGCTGGGTGTATCAGTACGCGGTAATCGGCGTGAACAAGACGCTGGCCGAACTGCGCACCATCCAGGATTGGTATCTGCGCTATCAGCTCACCAAGGCGCACGGGGTATCGGAGGTGGCTTCCGTCGGCGGTTTCGTGCAGCAATATCAGGTGATTGTCGATCCGGTGAAGCTGCGCGCTTATGGTATCCCGCTGATGAAGGTCACGCAGGTGATCCGCGATTCCAATCGCGATGTCGGCGGGCGCGTGCTGGAAATGGCCGAAACCGAGTACATGGTGCGCGGCAAGGGGTATCTGCGCGGCAGGGGCGACATCGAGAATCTGGTAGTGAAATCGGAACGCGGCACACCGGTGCTGATCCGCGACATCGCCCGAGTCGAGCTCGGCCCGGACGAGCGGCGCGGCCTCACCGAGTTGAATGGTGAAGGCGAGGTGGTGTCGGGAATTGTCATGGCGCGCTATGGACAGAATGCGCTGGAAGTGATCCAGAACATCAAGGACAAGATCGACGAGATTACTCCCGGCTTGCCAGAAGGCGTGACCATCCGTGCGGTGTATGACCGTTCCGATCTGATTCACCGCGCCATCGCGACCCTGAAGCGCACGCTGCTTGAGGAAAGCCTCATCGTCGCGCTGGTGTGCATGGTGTTCCTGATGCATGTGCGCAGCGCGCTGGTGGCCATCGTGATGTTGCCCGTCGGTGTGCTGATCGCCACCATCGCGATGCGCGCGCTGGGCATGAGCTCCAACATCATGAGCCTGGGCGGCATCGCGATTGCCATCGGCGCGATGGTGGATGCCGCGATTGTGATGATCGAAAACGCGCACAAGCATCTGGAAAGAATCGAACCCTCAAATTCCATAACGCTCCCCCCTTTGAAAAAGGGGGGCTGGGGGGGATTTTTTCATTTGCACAGTTCAGCCGTAAATCCCCCCTTACCCCCCTTTTCCAAAGGGGGGAATGAGTTGCTGGAAGATGCCAGGGTGAACGCCATCCTCGTCGCCTGCAAGGAAGTCGGCCCGGCATTATTTTTCTCGCTGCTGATCATCACGGTCTCGTTCCTGCCGGTGTTCACGCTGGAGTCGCAGGAAGGCAGACTGTTCGCGCCGCTCGCCTTTACCAAGACTTTTTCCATGGCGGGAGCTGCGTTGCTGTCCATCACGCTGGTGCCGGTGCTGATGCTGCTGTTCATACGCGGCAAGCTCATGCCGGAAGCAAAGAACCCGCTGAACCGCTTTTTGATCTGGGTTTATCGCCCGGTCATCGCGGCGGTAATGCGCTGGAAGAAGGCGACCATCGTTGCCGCGCTGGTGGTGCTGGGCGTTTCCATCTACCCGGCGACAAGGCTGGGTTCGGAGTTCATGCCGACACTCAACGAGGGCACTCTGCTCTACATGCCTACCTCGCTGCCTGGCATGTCTATCACCAAAGCGGCAGAACTGTTGCAAACGCAGGACAAGATCATCAAGAGCTTTCCCGAAGTGTCATCCGTGTATGGCAAGGCGGGGCGCGCGCAGACCGCCACCGATTCGGCTCCAACGGAAATGTTCGAGACGGTGATCAATCTCAAGCCGGAAGCAGAATGGCGCGCCGGTATGACTACGGACAAACTGATTGCCGAGATGGACAAGGCGCTGCAATTTCCAGGCGTGGCCAACGCCTGGACCATGCCGATCAAGAATCGCCTTGATATGCTGGCCACCGGTATCCGCACGCCCATCGGTATCAAGGTGTTCGGTAATAACCTTGATGAAATGGAACGCTTAGCCAAGGACATCGAAGCGGTGGTCAAGAATGTGCCTGGTACTACCAGCGCCTTTGCCGAGCGCATTACCGGCGGCTTTTACCTCGATATCGAGCCGGACCGGGAAGCGCTTGCGCGTTACGGGCTGGCAGTGGGCGACCTGCTGGATGTCATCTCTACCGCACTTGGTGGCGAGATGGTGACCACGACGGTGGAGGGGCGCGAACGTTTCGGCGTCATCGTCCGCTACCCGCGCGAGTTGCGCAGCAGTCCTGAACTGATCGCGCGCGAGGTGCTGATACCTACTATGGACGGCGCGATGATCCCGCTCGGGCAACTTGCCAGAGTGGAAGTGGTCAAGGGAGCACCCGCCATCCGCACCGAGAACGCACTGCTGTCCGCCTACATTTTCGTGGACATCCGCGACCGCGACATCGGTTCGTATGTGGCCGAAGCACGCCAGGCGGTGAAGGAGAAAGTGAAGTTTCCGCCCGGCTACTACGCGACATGGAGCGGGCAGTTCGAATACATGGAACGCGCCGAAGCCAAGATGAAAATCGTGGTGCCGATCACCTTGCTGATCATCTTCCTGCTGCTCTACCTCAACTTCAGGCGCGTGACGGAATCGCTGATTGTGATGCTCTCGGTGCCGTTCGCGCTGGTCGGCGGCGTGTGGCTGCTTTGGCTGCTCGGCTACAACCTGTCCGTTGCCGTGGTGGTGGGCTTCATTGCGCTGGCCGGGGTAGCGGCGGAAACCGGGGTGGTGATGCTGATCTATCTGGAACACGCCTGGGAGCAGATCAAGGCTGAACGTAAGGTTGACGGACAAGAGCCAACATCTGGTGATCTCTACGCAGCAGTCATGGAAGGCGCGGTGGAGCGGGTGCGCCCGAAGATGATGACCGTGGTGGCGATCATGGCCGGCCTGCTGCCCATCATGTGGGGAACCGGCACCGGCTCCGAGGTCATGCGCCGCATCGCGGCACCGATGGTGGGGGGGATGATTTCCTCGACGATACTGACGCTGATCGTGATTCCCGCGCTGTATGCCTTGTTCAAGGCGCGCGAAATTAAGGGGCAAAAAGCATGATTGAGATTATTCCAAACTTGCATCCGGTCTTCGTCCACTTCACGGTGGCCCTGTTGATCATCGCCGCAATAACCCACCTGCTGTCCCACTTCTTGCCCAACGGCGAATTGGCCAATCAAATGACGATAGTCGCGCGCTGGAACCTGTGGCTCGGCGCGGGGTTCACACTGCTTACCGTCGCCGCGGGCTGGTATGCTTTTTACACGGTCGCTCATGACGCGCCCTCTCACATCGCCATGGTTGAACACCGCAACTGGGCCATGGCCACGTTCGCGGTCTTTCTGGGCATTGCGGGCTGGGAGTTTTACCTGTCGCGCCGGGGTAAAGGCAAGGGCTGGCTGTTCACCGGCCTGCTGGTAATCGCGGCGGGCTTATTGCTTTCCACCGCATGGCATGGCGGCGAATTGGTTTACCGCTATGGTCTTGGCGTGATGTCCATGCCCAAAGCGGAAGGGACGGGTCAGTCCCATGATCACGGCGCAGGCACGACGACCGGTAAGACCGGGCATGCCCATGCGCCGGAAACGCAGCCGCACAAGGATTAGCGACAATGCTGTTCACTTAAATAATTCCGTTCGCCCTGAGCTTGTCGAAGGGCTTTAGGGCGCCTCTATTAATTCAAAATCCTAAGCGAGACAAGGCGCGAAAGAAATTTTAGCGCGCCGCATATGTTTGATATGTAAGCGTTAAAATTTC
>JANLIB010000135.1 GCA_024653675.1 Gallionella sp.
CGCGGACGTCGGCGCTCCCGGTGCTGTTCCAAAGGGTCGGCTGGCTGATCTCTCTGATCTCTGGATACTTCCACATCAGTTTGAATCGCACCCCAATGCGGGCACGGTATTGACTTGCAGGTCAATCAACGATCTTCCAGCCCACATTTTCCCCGGCGCGCAACGGCACAAGGCGATGTTCGCCAAAGGGCTGGCTAACCGGAACTTGCCAGCTTTCCTTGCGTAACGTGATCTTGCCGGTGTTGCGCGGCAGCCGGTAATAATCCGCGCCATGGAAACTTGCGAAACCTTCCAGTTTGTCCAGCGCATTCAACTGCTCGAACGCTTCGGCGTACAACTCGATGGCGGCATGGGCGGTATAGATGCCTGCGCATCCGCATGCTGATTCCTTCAGGCGTTGTTCATGCGGCGCGCTGTCGCTGCCGAGGAAGAATTTCGGGTTGCCGCTGATGGCCGCTCTGCCCAAAGCCTCGCGATGCGCTTCGCGTTTCAGCACCGGCAGGCAGTAGTGATGCGGGCGAAGGCCACCGGCGAACATCGCATTGCGGTTATACAACAGGTGATGCGCGGTGATGGTCGCGGCGATGTGGGCCGGCGCGCTCAGCACGAACTGCACCGCGTCGCGGGTGGTAATGTGTTCGAACACCACACGCAATTGCGGCAAGTCGCGCAGCAACGGGATCATCACCCGTTCGATGAACACCGCCTCGCGGTCGAACACGTCCACAGCCGGATCAGTCACCTCGCCATGCACCAGCAAAGGCATGCCGCAACGCTGCATCTCTTCCAGCGCGGCATATGCCTTGCGTATGTCCGTCACGCCCGCATCGGAGTTGGTGGTCGCTCCCGCCGGATACAGCTTGACCGCATGGATCGCGCCGCTTTGGCTGGCGCGCTGTATCTCCTGCGGCGTGGTGTTACCGGTAAGGTACAGCGTCATCAGCGGCTCGAATTTCGAGCCCGCAGGCAACGCGGCGAGAATGCGCGCACGATAGGCCAGCGCCTGTTCCGTGCCGGTCACCGGCGGCCTGAGATTGGGCATTACGATGGCGCGGGCGAATCGCCTCGCGGTGTCCGGCAACACCGATTGCATCATCGTGCCGTCGCGCAGATGCAGGTGCCAGTCGTCGGGGCGGGTCAGGATAAGTTGCTGCATGGTGTCATTCCGGCTGGATAGATGGGCGTGATTGTAATTCAAAGCCCGATGCGCTGCCTTTACTCGAAATTAACCAGCAGACGCTTGCAGCGAAAGCAATCTTCTGTAAACCCATATTGACGCAAAGGTGAGGGCGGGATAGGGCGCGGGGCAGTAACTCGCCGAAGGGGAAGAAATGAGAACGAAGATTGGCTGTGCTGGGCTGCTGTTGGGTGTGATTTAGAAGTGCCCTTTAGAGTGGGCCACGTAACGCCCGGTCTTTGTGTCAAGCGTAACCACGGGAATATCTCTGCCGTATGCTTCGATCACCTTTTCGTGTAGTGAATGATCCAGCCTTGCAATGGCACTGCACACGAAATGTGGCAGCGCATCATCGCGCTTGAATACCGCATCCATTGCAAAAATCAGTACGCCGGGATTATCTTGGGACAAGATGTCGAGTAGCACCGAAGCCTGCGCAATGTCCTTGCGTATCTTGGCCTGCATCCCGATGGGACGCAGTTGCGATACCGCCAGCTTATGCAGCGCGAAGCGTGCAGGATCAGGGACGGTCACAAAAATGCCCGCCCCGTTTAGCACCGCCGCGCTTTGTGCCTCAGTTAATAAATAATCCATAAATTCGAGCGGCTGCGCATACACATTGAAGCGCTCGATATTAACGGGCGAATTATCTGAGGCGGCGCGCTTGGTAGTCAGGAACTCGACTTTAAACCCGTCAGGCGTGACCATTTCAAAGGGGATGATCCTCGGGTTAATCTGGATGGGAGTGCGCAGCTCAGGCTCTGCCTCCAGCAAAACCTCTCTCATGTTTCGATTAAAGGCGACGGCTATCGTCCGCGCCAACGAGAAATCAATATCCTCGGTTCTGCTTAAAGCGCTGGAAGTTTTAACCCCCAGCATGTTCCCGTAACAGGCAAACGCAAACGATCCTACCATCACCCCGCCAGCGTTAAAAAGTCCAGCATCGGAAAGTTTCCCTATGATTTTTGCAACACGCCCTTTTTCCAGATGCGCTCCCGCAACGCCCAGCATCGCGACCAGGCGCCGCCTTTCTGCCAGCAATTCACCGTGGCGAGCCATCGCCTTTTTGCGTTCGGCGATTTCCGCGAAAAGTTCAGCGGACTCCAGTCCCATATACGCCTGCTTCCTCCCTGCTGCCGTATCGGTTTGGTGATACCAATAGGTTTTACCTTTGATGGTTTTTGAAACGAAAGCACCCCCCGATGCAGGCGCATGGAGAGCCATCTTTTGCATCAAATCGGCATAGAGCAACAAGCAATTTTCCGGGAGACGGGAGGTCATGGAATTGAGCTTCAAATGATGATGGCGGTATCTTATACGCTCAGACACTGAAGTCAAGCGTATAACTTCGGTACGATTGAAAAATCAGGGGTCTTGTACTACAACACTACACTATAGGGCACCTCTAAAAATTCGTCACACCGGCGAAGGCCGGTGTCCAGCCTATTGAAAACGAAGTTTCAGTGAAGGCTCACCTTCAGGTTATGCCGCAACT
>JANLIB010000141.1 GCA_024653675.1 Gallionella sp.
CTTATTTCTGCTCGACACCCCTCACCCCAACCCCTCTCCCGCTTGCGGGAGAGGGACTCTTGGTGCATCAGGGTTAATTCTGTAATGAATTAAGGAATACTCATTAGGTGTCAATTCGTAGCATGAAGTCTTTTTTAAGTGCTTCCGCCTTGCGGTGAAATGACTGGTTTCGAAATTTCGTGCTTTTCGTGCCTTTCGTGGACAACTGCTTTTTCCTGGACAATAACTAATGACACGGACTTATCGCCCGCTCGACGGAGTCCTGCTGTTCGATAAGCCGCTGGAGTTAAGCTCCAACACCGCACTGCAAAAAGTCCGCCGCCTGTTCCAGGCCGAAAAGGCCGGGCACACCGGCACGCTCGATCCCCTCGCCACCGGCCTGCTGCCGATCTGTTTCGGCGAGGCCACCAAGTTCTCAAATGCCTTGCTGGATGCCGACAAGACCTATCGCGCCTTGTTGCGCCTTGGGCAAACCACCAGTACCGGCGATGCGGAAGGCGAGATCACCGCGGAGCATCCAGTCGAGGTTCAGCAGCCGGTTATTGATGCGGTTCTGGCAAAATTTCGCGGTACGATACAACAGCTCCCGCCGATGCACAGCGCGCTCAAACATCAGGGCAAGCCGCTTTACGAATACATCCGCAAAGGCGAGACCATAGAGCGCGAGTTGCGCAGCGTGGTGATACACGAATTAACGCTGAATTCCTTTTCAGGCAAAGAAATGGATTTCACGGTACGCTGCAGTAAAGGAACCTATATCCGCACGCTGGCCGAAGATATAGGCGCAGCGCTCGGCTGCGGCGCGCACCTGATCGGATTGCGCCGCACCGCCATCGCCCATTTCGATCTGGCCAACAGTCATACCCTCCGGCAACTCGAAGCGATGACCGGAGCCGAGCGCGATGCCTGCATCCTGCCACTGGAATTACTGATGCCCGGAATGCCGAAGTTGCAACTGGATAGCGGGCAGATCAAGCGCCTCGCGCAAGGGCAACGTCTGTCGCTGGACACCTGCTTGCCGGACGGCAAAGTAAATCTGCAAGGTCCGCAAGGATTCATCGGGGTAGGGCTGCTGCAAGGCCGCCGTCTCGCTCCTGACAGGCTGCTGTCCACAGTGGCGAAACAGGCAGCAACCGGTTCGCCGTAAAAGCAGCTACGCTTCAACCTGAAAGGCTCACTGAAATATTTATTGTCCTTAAGGATCCCTTAAGCTTGGCCCCCTATTCTGCGCACCTGGCAGTACTAATTTAAGGAGATCAATCATGTTACGGCTATCTTATTTATCAGGTTTGTTGTTCGTCTTCGGGCTGGCGGTGCAGCCGGCTTACGCCCAAACGCCCAGCGAAGTGCTGGCTTCGTTTCAAAGCGATGCTGCAGAGAGCACCCAAAACTTTCAGGGGTTTTCGGCCGCTCGCGGGGAAAAATTCTTCAAGGTGAAGCACGGCAATGACTGGAGCTGCTCTTCATGCCACACCGAAAATCCCGCTGCGGCAGGAAAACATGCCAAAACCGAAAAGCCGATTGAGCCGCTGGCGCCATCCGCGAATGCGGAGCGGTTCACCAACCCGAAAAAAATCGAGAAGTGGTTCAAACGCAATTGCAACGATGTACTCGATCGTGCCTGCACGCCGCTGGAAAAAGGTGATGTGCTTGCCTATCTGCTCACCGTCCGCAAATAAAACAAGGGAGCTATCATGTCGAATATTTACGGAATCTCTCGCTGGCTGTCGGTTATTGTTGCGTTGCTCGTAATCATTGCGGTGACTCCCGCGCATGCCGATGATGATGACGATGATGACAGGGGCAGCAAGAACGGCAGGAAACCCCTGGTCATCAACGCCAGGTGGAAAGACGAATGCGGCTCATGTCATATGGCTTTCCCCCCGCGTTTTCTTTCGGCTGAGTCATGGCGTGCGATGATGGGAGGACTGGACAAGCACTTTGGCAGCAATGCCAGTGTGGATGCAGCGGACGCCGCCGAGATCGGCGGCTTTCTGGAAAAGAACGCCAGTTCCGGGAATCGCATGTCCTCGAAAGGGAGCGAGCCACCGTTGCGCATTACCGAGACACGCTGGTTCCAGTCCGAGCATCGCAAGGTGGCAGACAGATGGAAAGACCCGCGCGTGAAAAGCCCGGCCAATTGTGCGGCTTGCCACACCAAGGCGGACAGCGGCAGTTTTGGTGAGCGTGATATCAAAGTGCCCAGGTAATATCAATGGCGCCTCTATTAATCCAAACTCCGTCGCGATACGGCGTTGCTCAAGAAATTTTAACGCTTACATATCAAACATATGCGGCGCGCTAAAATTTCTTTCG
>JANLIB010000154.1 GCA_024653675.1 Gallionella sp.
AGCGGCTGCTCGCAAAGAAATTTTAGCGCGCCGCATATGTTTGATATGTAAGCGTTAAAATTTCTTGAGCAACGCCGTATCGCGACGGAGTTTGGATTACTCATAAGTCAGAAATATAGGCGACACTTGGGTGTCCGAAGAATGACCGTACCAAGCGCGGATTATTCCTGATTTCGTTCAATTGCAAATCAACTTTAACAGACAATTTTTCTCCTGCTTTCAAAGGACGTCGCGCTGTCCCTGTTCGTTTCGCATAGCTCCATACCAATTCGTCTGGGTTCAGCTCCGGCGCATAGCCAGGCAAGAAATGGAGTTGCAATCTGCCATCGAGTGAAGCGATATATTCTTTGACGCATTTCTTCTTATGGGCAGGCAACCCATCGACAACCAAATGCAATGGCTTCTTGCGTCTGTACATCAGCTTACCCAGCAATTCGACAAACAACTCTCCCGTCAAACCTCCTTTGTAAGTGGCATACCAGAATCCACCTTTCGAGTTGACCGCAGATGCCGCGCTGATGCTTTGCCTCTGCCCCGGAACTTCCACCACCGGTGTCTTGCCACGCAGCGCCCATGTTTTTCCTTGTACTCCATCTGCACGAAAGCCCGATTCGTCCCAGAAATAAATGCCCGCACCTTCTTTCTTCGCCTGCTTGGCAATGGCAGGATAAGTATCGCGCTGCCAGCGCTCTATCGCGTCTTTGTCGCGTTGATAGGCTCGCTGCAAGGGTTTTTGCGGTGTCAGGTTCAGTCGCGCCAGCAGAGCGCCTATCGATCCAGGACTCAGTTTTACCCCGTATTTCTCCAGCACCAGTTCGCCGACAATGCGGCGCGACCACAAGCCAAAATCAAATCCGTACTGCATCGGGTTTTTGCCGTTGATCCAGCGAAACACTTGCTGCTCTTGTTTGCCCGTAAGCGAGCGGGGACGCCCCGTTCCTTTTCTGGACTTCAGTTTGCGCAGTCCAGCTCCTTTACCTTTGGTGCGATTCAGCCATTTGTGGATGGTGGTTCGATTCATCCCGTAGCTGGCAATTACATCACTCGGCAGCTCTCCTTCCCGCACGCGTTCAACGGCCATCAGCCGTATCGCTTCTTGTGCTTTTCGATCAAGTTTGCGACCATCTTTTTTCATGCAAACTCTGACTTCGTTGATGCTCTTAAAGTTCCTCAAGTGTCGCCTTATTTACTGACTTATGAGTAATAGAGGTGCCCTCTAATAATTCGTCACACCGGCGAAGGCCGGTGTCCAGCCTATTGAGTTGGGGTTCGCAGGGATGGGCGGTTTCTTGCCCAACTCGCAAAATACTGGATTCCGGCCTTCGCCGGAATGACGAAATCTGAATTTATAGAGGTGCCCTACAAAGCAAGCTCATGCGCTGAACAAGGCCGAAGAAAAAGTTGCGAAGCCGATACTGACCGTCATGGCACTCGGTTAAGCGATTTTTCACCAATTCGCCACCGTTTCTGCGTCAGTTTGGTAGGTTGGGTTAGCGCAGCGTTAACCAATGACTTAGCCGTCGTTTTTTGACGGCCTAGTCAGATGGCTATGCAAAGCTACCCAACAATCTGCCTTGTTATATCAGTGTTGGGTTACGCAAAAAGCCGCTAACCCAACCTACACGTGCTGTTTTATGGGGGTGTAAACCCTTAACCGAGTGCCATGGGATACTGACCGGTATTGCCGAAGGAATCGAAGATCAGGATCGAGATGACCTGAAAGAAGCTTGATGCGGCCAGATTGACCGGATGGTTTTTCGACACTTGACTGTTGTGCTTATTACAAAATGCCAGTCAAATACCGGGAATTGGTGGCGTCCCCAACGAGATTCGAACTCGTGTTACCGCCGTGAAAGGGCGATGTCCTAGGCCTCTAGACGATGGGGACTAAAAACTTTTCAGCTCTATTGGTGGAGATAAGCGGGATCGAACCGCTGACCTCTTGCATGCCATGCAAGCGCTCTCCCAGCTGAGCTATACCCCCGGTGCACCCCGAAAAGAGCGCGCATTATAGAGATGCGACCTACCCTTGTAAAGCTACACAGCAATATAAATCTACTGCGCGACTCTGGTGCGGGGCCGGGTGGTGCTCGCGCTCCTCACATACTAATGTGTATGCTCCGGGCGCTGTGCTCCATCCTCCCCCACCCCAAAGCCGCTCGCTACGATTTCTATCGCTGTGTACAATTATTGAGAGTCTCACAGGTATCGTTTCATGCGCGCCAGCACAGTCTCGCGCGGGAACAATGCAAGCACGGCATCCACCGATGGCGTGTGCGTCTGTCCGACCAGCATCACGCGCAGCGGCATCGCCAGTTTGGGCATCTTCAAACCATGTTTGGCCAGCAATTCTTTTATCAAGGCAGCCAGCGCAGGGGCTTCCCAGGCAACATCGGCAAATCGACCGGCCAGTTCGCGCAGCGCGGGAAGGACTTCTGGCGCCAGGTGCGCGTCCAGCAATTCCTGCGCCGGATGCACTTCGATATAGAACACTTCCGCTTCATCCGCCAATTCGAGCAGGGTTGCCGCGCGCTCCTTGTACAAGGCGATCACAGCTTCCAGTTGCGGCGCGTCGCTCACCTGCACGCCGCGCCCCGCCAGATGCCCGCGCACCAGATCTGACAGGCGCGCATTGCCGGCCAGCTTGATGTAATGCTGGTTCAGCCAGCGCAATTTTTCCGGGTCGAACTGCGCCGCCGATTTGCTGATGTGGCGCAGGTCGAACCACTCGACGAATTGCTTGACAGAAAATACTTCTTCGTCCCCGTGCGACCAGCCCAGACGCGCCAGGTAATTGATCAGCGCCTCCGGCAGGAAGCCGTCCTCGGCATACTGCATCACGCTGACCGCGCCATGCCGCTTGGACAGCCGCTCGCCATCGCTGCCCAGTATCATCGGCACATGCGCATATTGCGGCAGCGCCGCGCCCAGGGCTTTGAGGATGTTGATCTGGCGCGGCGTGTTGTTGATGTGATCGTCGCCGCGAATGACTTGCGTGATGCCCATGTCCAGATCGTCCACCACCACGCAGAAATTGTAAGTAGGCGTGCCATCGGCGCGCGCGATGATCAGGTCATCCAGCTCGCTGTTCTCGAACACGATCTTGCCCTTGACCATGTCGTCCCACGCCGCCACGCCGTGCAGCGGGTTCTTGAAACGCACCACCGGCTTGATACCTTCCGGCGGGCTCGGCAGAACCTTGCCCTGCTCCGGACGCCACTGACCGTCGTAACGCGGCTTCTCGCCGCGCGCACGCTGCGCCTCGCGCAACGCATCCAGTTCCGCCGGCGAAGTGTAGCAGTGATACGCCTTGCCCTCGCCCAGCATCTGCTGCAACACCGCCTTGTATCTATCCATGCGCTGCATCTGGTAGAACGGCCCCTCGTCGTAATCCAGGTTCAACCATGACATCCCGTCCAGGATCGCCTGTTCCGACTCCTGCGTGGAGCGCTCCAGATCGGTGTCTTCGATGCGCAGAATGAACGTGCCGCCCAGCTTGCGCGCGTACGCCCAGGAAAACAAAGCGGTGCGCGCGCCGCCGATATGCAGATAGCCGGTGGGACTGGGAGCGAAACGGGTGCGTATGGTCATAGGGGAATCTTTAATAGTCCGTCATTCCCGCGCAGGCGGGAATCCAGCGGTTTTATTCAACATGCCTTTGGGGTTTGTCCTTGCTGCGCAAGGGAATTTTTTCTTTGACTGGATTCCCGCCTGCGCGGGAATGACAAAATCTAAAATTTTAGAGGCTCTCATAACTAAACTCGAAGGCATACAGTGAGACGCGCATTTTACGGGCTTTGTTCGTTGCGCGCACAAAGATGTAGCCTGGAAATTGACTGGAGCCGCTGCGTTATGTTCTAATCCGCGCCCTCTTTCGGGCGGTTAGCTCAGCGGTAGAGCACTGCCTTCACACGGCAGGGGTCACTGGTTCGAACCCAGTACCGCCCACCAAAATCCAGATTTCATCCCAACTGCTGCGTTGCGGGAAAAATTTCTTGCTTACATATACACCATATGCGGCGCGGCGAAATTTTTCCCACGCCTTGCATTTGGGCGAACTCTGAATTTTTCAGGCTCTTAAAATTGGGCAAACAAAAAGCCCGGCACGCAAGTGCCGGGCTTTTTTTACCAGATCAGGAACCGGTTAAGGAGCCTGGATGTTGGAAGCTTGCTTGCCCTTGGGGCCTTGTGTGACTTCGAAGGTGACCTTCTGGCCTTCCTTGAGTGACTTGAAACCGCTCATGTTGATCGCGGAAAAGTGCGCGAACAAATCTTCGCTGCCATCATCGGGTGTGACAAAACCAAAACCCTTTGCGTCGTTGAACCATTTAACTGTACCTGTTGCCATGTGTATTGCTCCTACTAAAAAAACGGGGAAAGTCCCCCGCAAAACTATTTGAATCGAAGATTGCACATGGAAAACCAGTACTGCAAAAGCTTTGAATCAAATACCAGGTTGCCTTGTACGCTGGTTTGACCGGTATCGTCAAGCTATTTGATAATATATTTTGATTTGATTGGGCTACCCGTACCCATTTTTTATCAATCGATCGAATAATAATTCCAGGCCGGGTATTGTCGGGTTACGTTGCACTAACCCGACCTTGTATGATGAAAAATCAGGCTGTAGGGCGGTTCACACCGGTGCCGGGACAAAAGTTTTTCGTACCCGCCGCAACACCGGATGTTGCAATGGCGGGTGTAACCCGCCCTACAACTGCTTCTTACAAATCAAGCGGCTTGCCCTCGGAAAGTTCGATCCAGCCTTTGATCGCGCGATACAGAACCCAGACTGCAGCGGCCATCAATACCGGTATTCCCACGACCACGATGAACAGCAGGATTCCGATGCAGCTCCACAGTAGGCCGAACCAGAAGGTGCGCATCTGCCAGCGAAAGTGCGATTCCAGCCAGGTGCCCTCGACATCCTTGAGTTTGACGTAGTTGACGATGACGCCGGCGATGAAGGTGATACCGAAGAAGAACGAGGCGATCTGCAGCCCGTAGACGATTGCGGTCAGCCGCTGGAGCGATTCCATATCGGGCAGCATTTGACCGGCGGCAACCGGTGGCGGCTGTTGCTCCACCTAACGGGCACCGTACTGCTCAAGGAGCGTCGCCGTTGCGGCATCTTTCTTTTCCCGTGCGATCTTGAGAACCCGTGAACTTGGGACCGCGCCGTAATTAAGCAGCACCTGAACCATTTGTGTATCACGGTTCATCACTGCCGCCACCAGCGGCGTAAAACCGTCCGGGCCGGGCTTGTCCACCCACCAGCCCAGATCGAGCAGCTGCTTTACCGCATCTCTGTCGCCGCGCAGCACGGCGGTCATGACATCGTTATATTTCGGCTGGATGACTCTGGACTCCGAATCAGGCGCATAAGTGATGACCGGTGTGTGCTTTGGAATGACCTCGGATACCGTGGGCGATGCGGGCTGGCTCTTTTCCGGTGCGCCGGCCATGCTGTCCATAGGCTCCAGCACCTTTTCCGGCACAGGTTGTTTCGCCGGCTTTTTCACTCGCTTCGCCATTTTTTTCGGGGCGGCTTTTTGCGCTACAGGCGCTGGTTTTACCGGCTCGGGAATCTGTACAACAGCCGCCACCGGCGCTGCGGTGGTCTTTTCTGGCTGCATGGCAGGTACCGGCGGTTTCATTGCAGGAGCAGACACCACAGGCGCAACGACCGGTGCGGATGCTGGGAGGGGTTTGACAACGGTAACGGAGGGTGAAGGCCTGGGCTTAACAGCAGGCTGCATGGCTGCCTGCATCTCATCGCCGATTTCTTTTTGCACCTGCGGCATGATCACATAGTAGAAGTATGCCCCGCCGCCGCCGATCGTGATGGCAAGCGCGCCCACCGACACGGCGATTACCTTGCGTAAATTGGATGGTCCGGTGCGCACGACAAGGCACTTGGTAATCATGTCGTGCAGCGCCTGCTTGTTTGCGGTGAAAGCGGCAAACAGGAATCCGACGCCAAGGGGAATCGCAGAAATGATCTTGGCAAGATTGCGCAGCAGCGCGCGCAGGAACGTCAGGCGCTTGCCATTCAGGTCGGTGACCACAATACCGGCTACGCTCTTGCCGAACGTGGCTTGCCTGGCCGAGCTCTCCATTACCGGCCAATAGAGCAGATAAATCAGGAAGTAGACGATGGCGCCTATCAACTCACCCATTTCTCCGGCTGCGGCAGACCCCATGCCTATGACGACACCCAGGATTATTAATAATGAATAATCAATTAGATACGCGGCAGTCCTCAACCAGAATCCAGCATGGACAACTGGTGTTCCATAATTAGCGGCCATTCTGATCACCTTCCAGCAAAGTCATTCTGTACACAGGCATGGAACCCCCCACTTACCCAGCAATCTTTTCGTACCTGAAAGCTACACGCTTGGCACATAATGGTCAACAGACCTGTCAACCAGACCTGTCAACCAGGGGGTCGCGATTCAAACTGATGTGGAAGTATCCAGAGATCAGAGAGATCAGCCAGCCGACCCTTTGGAACAGCACCGGGGGCGCCGACGTCCCCGTCGGCATTCTTGTGTGCTTTACCGTTTGTTGCCGACGGGAACGTCGGCGCTCCCGGTTGAGTCGGGCGATCAACCTATTCTGCGTAATTACAATATTGATCTGGCAAGCAGCATAAGTTCCACATCAGTTTGAATCGCACCCTCAACAGGCAGGGTGGATTTGCTCCACCTGTTTCTGCAGATTCCACATTTGCGCATATAGTTTGTTCTGCGCCAGCAGCTCGCGATGCGTGCCGCGCTCGACGATGCGCCCCTTATCCATCACCAGTATCTGGTTGGCCTCAACCACGGTGGACAGGCGATGCGCGATGATCAGCGTGGTGCGATTTTGCGCGATGGCGCGCAACTCGGCCTGGATCGCCTTTTCCGATTTAGAGTCCAGTGCGGAAGTCGCTTCGTCGAAAATCAATATCGCCGGATTTTTCAGAATGGCCCGCGCGATCGCCACGCGCTGCTTCTCTCCGCCGGACAGCTTGAGGCCGCGCTCGCCCACCTCGCTCTGATAACCCTGCGGCAACGACTCGATGAAAGAATGGATGTGCGCCGCCTGGGCTGCGGCAATGACTTCCTCGCGCGCCGCGCCGGGACGGCCATAAGCAATGTTGTAGTAAATCGTATCGTTGAACAGCACCGTGTCCTGCGGCACGATGCCGATCGCGGCGCGCAGACTGGCTTGCGTGACGTTGCGGATATCCTGGCCGTTGATCCTGATGCGGCCATGTCCGATGTCGTAAAAGCGGAACAGCAGGCGCGACAGCGTGGACTTGCCCGCCCCGCTGGCGCCCACCACCGCCACCGTATGCCCTGCCGGAATGACAAAGCTCACATCGAACAGTATCTGCCGGTCAGGCGCATAGCCGAAGCTGACCTGCTCCAAACTGACCTCTGCGCTGCCTGCCCGCAAGGTTGCCGCATCGGGCGCATCGGCGATCTCGCGATGTTCATGCAGCAGGCGGAACATCTTTTCCATGTCCGCCAGCGCATGGCGTATCTCGCGATATACGAAACCCAGAAAATGCAGCGGCATATACAACTGCAGCATGAATACGTTCACCAGCACCAGATCGCCCAGCGTCATCGTTCCGTTGACCACCCCACCGGCGGCCAGCAGCATCAGCGCGGTGATGCCGATGGCGACGATGACGCTCTGCCCGGCATTGAGCAGCGCCAGCGAAGTCTGGTTGCGCACCGCAGCGGTTTCCCAGCGCTGCATATTGTCGTCATAGCGGCGCGCTTCGTATTGCTCGTTGCCGAAGTATTTCACCGTTTCGTAATTCAGCAGGCTGTCGATGGCGCGCGTATTGGCCTTGGAATCCAGGTCATTCATCGTGCGCCGCATCACCATGCGCCACTCGGTGATGAACAATGTGAAAGTGATGTAAATGATCAGCGTGATGAATGTGGTCACGGCGAACCATATGTTGTATTTGCTGAACAGGATCGCAGCGACCAGGGCTATCTCCAGCAGCGTCGGCAGAATATTGAACAGCATGAAGTTCAGCAGAAAGCCGATCCCGCGCGTGCCGCGCTCGATGTCGCGCGACACCCCGCCGGTCTGCCTGTCCAGATGAAAGCGCAGGCTCAGGCTGTGCAGATGCTCGAACACCTGCAAAGCCACGCGCCGGATGGCGCGCTGCGTCACCTTGGCGAACACCGCATCGCGCAATTCGCCGAACAGCGTGCTGAATAAGCGCAACAGCCCGTAACCCACAATCAGGAACACCGGCAGCACCAGCACCGCATGAGATTTATCCAGCGCGTCAATGATCTGTTTTAACACCAGCGGAACCGCGACGTTGGCGAACTTGGCCAGCATCAGCAAGCCCAGCGCCAGGATCACACGCCCCTTGAATTCCAGCAGATAGGGCAGCAACTGCGCGAGCGTCCGCCAGTCGGAACGCGTGCCGGTTGCTGCGGAGGGCGGAATTTGATCGGGGCGCATAATCCTAGGAAAAACAGTTAGCCACAGAGATCACAGAGTTCACAGAGACAACACACATTAGGGCGCCTCTATTAATTCAAAATCCTAAGCGAGACAAGGCGCGAAAGAAATTTTAGCGCGCCGCATATGTTTGATATGCAAGCGTTAAAATTTCTTGA
>JANLIB010000156.1 GCA_024653675.1 Gallionella sp.
GTTCTGCTACCGACACACTGCACAGTGATTTGAAATGTTTATGCTGGTAAGATTTGACAGGTCAATACATATCAGGATTTTGAATAAATAGAGGCGCCCTACGAAGCAGATTTGCTTAGAAAGCCGCCGTCACCTGCACGCTGAACCTGTTGCCCACGCCGTTAAGGTTCAGGTTGGCGTTGGTGCATTGCGTTGTAGATGTCGTGCACTTGTAATGCCGCTTCTCATAATTGACGGTTATTTTGGACATGGGATTAAACAGGTATTGAGTGCCGAATGTCCACTTGCCGAACCTGTGCTCATCGTTGCGGCCCGTATTGGCATCCATGATGTCGTAGCGAGCATCAAGTTCCCATTTAGTGTCCGGAATGTACCAGCCGCCGTCCAGATACCAGCCCTTGGCCTTGGCATCGGCTCCGTTGTTGGTGCCCGTGGCATTTGCGGCATTTGCGAAATAATAGCTGGGCTTGTCCGGGCCTTCAAAAATCATACCGTCGGCGGAGATGTACTCGAACGTGGCACGGTAGGGCCTGGCCATGTATTTCGCGCCCAGGCCGGAACGTTTCCGGTCATAGAGTTTGCGATTGGCTACGCTATCATTTGTAACATCCGCAAGGCGCTTACCCGACTGGCTCCAGGCGAAGAACTTCAAGCCATTCGCCGGGCCTGTGCTGGCGTGATTCTTCTCGGTAGAAAGATAAAGGTACTTGTCAAAGCTGCCATCGGCATTGTCAAACTGGACGCCACTGCCTTGGCCGGCCATCGCTGCATAAGACAGATTCCAGTCCTTGCCCATGTCAAAGCTGTCGAACACCTGCACTCCCGTGTCGCGGAAGCCGCCGGCCGGCGCGGTAAAGCCGTTGATGTTGCTGCCATTCTGGAGCTGAGCCTGGGTATAAGGACCTACGTTCGCTGTGTAAGCGGCGTTAGGGAATCGCTCCAGCAACAGGAAGTTGGCGGCTTCGGTAAAATTGACATAGTCCATAGTAGTGAGGCTCTGCAGTCCCTCCTCGGAACCGGGATACTTGAACAGGCCGGTTCGGATACGGGCACCCTTGATGTGATTCAGTGTGACACTGGCGTCGGTCACCACGGCGCCGTTATTTCCAGCGCTTCCCATATTGGTGCCGGCATTGCCTGCCTCCAGCAACAGCATGTAATTGATGTTGCCGTCAATCGGAAAACCTGTGCCGCGTACACCGATCTGGGCATGGCTGATATTGATGGCGGATTGGGCATTCAGGTTTGGGCCGAGCAGTTTGGACGGAACATATGCGCCTGTGGCGCTGGCAGAGCTGTAATCCTTTTGGTAGTACGTCTGGATGAAGCCCCAGACTTTGACTGGCGAAGAGGCGGCAGCCGGCTCGGTGCCTTGCAGCATCAGCCAGTTAGTCGCATAGGCCGTGCCAGCCGCCGTGAAACCCAGTGTGAAAGCAGCGCTGATCAGTGTGCGCCTGAATTGTTTGTTAACTCCCATTTTGTTGCTCCTCTGAATAATAATAGTTGCGTAAATCAGGCAGGGCTTGCGCCCTGGAAAAATGAACAAGCGGCAAGTCTTGTTGCAGGTCAGGGGGTGCGGGTCAGGGTTTGACGTAGATGTAGCCCTGCTTGACCAGCTCGCCGATACGCACGATGCCGCCAGGCACAACCTTGGCTTCCGGATTGAGCTTCGGTTCATAGCCAAGCTGCGCTGTCATGCCCTTGAGCGTTACACCGCATGCAGAGAATTTCACGCCGCTCTGGAAAAGCGCATCGATGCGCTTCGCATGGACGTTTTCTGCAAACATCAGGCGCAGGCCGGGGCCATAGGCAACGATCTCTACCTCCACCGCACCAGGTTGGTAGGCCGCCAGCAGATTCGAGGCATTATTCAGAATGAGTTCCTGCTTGGATGGGTCCATGTCGCTGATATGCAGGACATATTTGTAGTCGGCGAAAGTTGCCTCGGCTGCCGGCATGGCGGGTGCGGCGGACAACATCATGAAAAGAGCTGTCACTACGAGGAAAATGGATCGGGAATAATTAAGCATCGTTTGTCTCCAGAATGTGATAAATGTGGCGATGGTTGCGTTTGGGTAAAGCTATTGCTACTAACTGCATGCATGTTTCTTAATTCTTTTCGTGCAGTGCGAACTTCAGGAATCGAACAATTTATTTCAATTCATGTTTTCTCCCCGAACTGATAAGTTACGGTTATTCCAGGTTGCCGCAAAAGGAAGACGCGGGGGCAATTGGTTTTATTCCCTGAGTATTTATTGTTGAAACGAGGGAATATTTTTGCCTGCTGTTACGTCAATAGGAGATGATGAGCAAAATCCATATTGTCAGGTAAAGCGTTAAGATGAAAATCATCTCACTATTCTGCAGTGCAAATGCCTTCCAGGAACAATTGGAGCAAATTCGGCCAAAGTTATACCGCGTAGCCTTTTCCTGGAGCCACAATGCAGCGCTAGCCGATGATCTGGTGCAGGAAACGCTGATCAAAGCGTTAAAAAACGCCGCCCAGTTGCGTGACCCCGCGCTATTGAATGGCTGGCTATTCAGTATCCTGGCCAATTGCTGGCGCGATCATTTTCGCCAATACAGGGAGATGGAAGATATTGATGAACTTGAGGATTACCGTTGCGTTAACGAAACCACGCCGGAAGATGAACACGCGAAGTCGCAGCTTGTTTCCCGCGTATGGGATGCGGTCGCCAAGCTTCCTGTGGGACAACGCCAGGTGCTGACGCTGGTAGACCTGGAAGAATTCCCCTATATTGAAGTTGCCGCTATTCTGTCAGTCCCGATAGGGACAGTCATGAGCCGCTTATGCCGCGCACGGCAATCGTTGAAGACCCTGTTGAAGGAACTCGCTCCGCAGCAGCCGGCGCAAGTCAGTCAAATAAGGAGAATCATATGATGAACAATCAAAATATTTCGGATGAGTTTCTGAATTCCTTTGTCGATAATGAGCTTGGACCCAATGAAAAAAACGAGATTTTCGACGCGATTAATCAGGACGAGGCGCTGAAACAGCGGGTGTGCGAACTGCGCGGCTTGAAGGAAATGGTGCAACACGCATATCAGTTGCCGCTGGCCCCTGCTATGTCCCCTGCCAGGAAGCTGCGCTTCTGGCAGCCCCATTATTTACAAAATATGCCCAGCCTGGCAGCCTGCATGCTCCTGTTATTGCTGGGCGGAGGGTCTGGCTGGCAGATGTCCGCATGGTCGGCGTCAAAGAGTGACTTTAAAACGGCGCATGTGTTTCAGCCGATACAGGGTAGCGTCACAGGCGAAGAGCCGGGCAGAATCATAGTTCATGTCAGCAATTCCAACCCGGTCAGGCTCAGGACTGCACTGGATGAAACCGAGGGTTTGCTGGAAGCCTACAAACGGGCTCATCGGCAACTCCGGGTGGAAATCATTGCAAATGGAGGCGGAATGGATTTGCTGCGCTCGGACGTGTCCCCTTTCGGGATGCGCATCGGTTTGATGCAGGCAAAATATCCCAATCTGGATATACTTGCATGCAGTCAATCTATTGGTAAATTACAGAAGAGGGGCTTGGTCGTGCGCCTCTTGCCGAATACCGGGATAGTAACTTCCGCAGCAGAAGAAATTAACAAGCGCTTGTTGCAGGGGTGGGACTATGTCAGAGTATAAGGGTTGATTGGTTTATAACCGTATTGGGTTATTGACTTATAGCCCGTAAGGGCTATCGTGGCTCGGCTTGGAAAGTCTTAATATTAAAATATGTTCTAAGCGGCCTTGCTTTACTTCATTTGGTACTGCTTATGGATACTCCGGGTTTCGCTGTAGAATTCCTGGTAGCATGGTTCCAGTTCGGCTGCCAAAGCATATGCTTCGTGAGGCGGTGCGGCAAGTGACTCGTGGACAGGTTATGTGTTGCAGATCGGTGATAGGTAAGGCAGTTGGGGTGAAATGTGGATTTTTAGAGGCGCCCAGAAGCAAATTAAGTTCGTAATACATAAAACGAGCACAAATTTTCCATAGCGAAACATTTGATATCAAAGAGGAGGAGATTTTAATGCGCATTAAAACGACGATTTTGTTTTCCCTTGTAGTATCCTTGTGCATGGCAAGCCTGGGTATTGCGGCGGAAGGAGCTGCTGTGCAGGAGGACGGCAAGAGTGTGGCTTTCAACAGAGCGAAGGGCAATTGTCTCGCCTGCCATGCGATACCCAGCGATCCCAAAGCCGAGTCACCGGGCAATATCGGCCCCCCTCTCATGAGTATGAAAGCACGCTATCCTGATCGCGCCAAATTGCGCGCCAAGATTTGGGACGCTACTGCGACCAACTCCGATTCCGTAATGCCGCCTTTTGGCAGGAACAAAATTCTGACGGAGCAGGAAGTCGATCTGGTTACTGATTACATACAAGGTCTTTAAGTCGAATTTAAATTTGTTGAAAGGTGTGATATGAATCAATTACGTAGATCGTTTCTGAAAAACGCCGGTGCTGTCGGAACTGTTGCCGTCGCGATCGTTGCGGGCTTGCTCAAGCCCGTTGCGGCATTTGCTGCGGCATGGAACAGCCTCGCCTTCGCTGCAAAAGACCCGTCCGAGGCCATAAAAAACGCCGGTTACGACGGCGCTGCCCAGAGCAATGATATCGTTATCAAGGCGCCTGATATCGCTGAAAACGGCGCTGTGGTGCCGGTGTCAGCCACCAGCAATATACCCGGAACTACTTCCATGGCCTTTTTCGTGGAAAAGAATCCTACGCCGATGATAGCCAGTTTCGAATTTTCAAACGGCGCCGAGCCGTTCATCTCCACGCGCGTCAAGATGGCCAAGACTTCCGTCGTGCGGGTGACGGTAAAAGCAGGCGGTAAAAATTACACCAACAGCCGGGAAGTCAAGGTTACGATCGGCGGTTGCGGCGGCTGATCCTGTTTGACCGATTTGGTAATTCACCTTAATTTGTTAGCTAGACAATTTTGAAAAGGATACGAACATGGCCGAAGCAATGAAAATGCGCGCGACGATGGAAGGCAATATTGTTGACGTGAAAGTGCTGATCCAGCATGTAATGGAAACCGGATTGCGCAAGGATGCAAAAACCGAGAAATTGATACCGGCACACTTTATCAATCAGGTCGTTGCGACATTGAACGGCAAGACAGTGCTTGATGCACAGTGGGGCGGCGGGATTGCGAAAAACCCATTTCTAGGCTTCAAGATCAAGGGCGGCAAGCCAGGAGACAAAGTCGGCGTAAACGCTGCCGACAATCTCGGCAACAAGTACGATGGAGAAGTGGTCGTTGCCTGATTCAGGCCAAAGGCTTTGAAAACATTTGATTCTTCCAACCAAGAGGAAAGAACGATATGAAACGGAAACTGGTATACATCATAATGGCTGGACTGTTGCTCGGATGCGCTCATATGGGCACATCGCATATTAAACCCGAAGAAGATCGCAGTGCGATGATCAATCTCTACAAACAGATTTTTCCCAACATCAAGTTTGAGGATTACATTTATGGCGCACTGGCCATGAACCCGGACGCCAGGAGTCAGTACGACGACATTATGGCGTTTCCGCCCTACTCCATGGATCTGGACAAGGGCAAGAAAATGTGGGAAACGCCCTTCAAGAACGGCAAGAAATTCTCCTCATGTTTTCCGGATGGCGGCAAGAACGTGGCCGGCAACTATCCCGCTTTCGATAATGCCGCCAACCGCGTTGTGACATTCGAAAATGCCATCAATGCCTGCCTCAAGGCGAACGGCGAAGCAGAGTTGAAATACGGGGAAAAGGAAATGGGCTTGCTTACCGCCTACGCCAGAAGCTTGTCGGACGGGATGAAAGTCAACGTCAAGGTGGAGGGTTCGGGTGCGCTGGCTGCCTACGAGAAGGGCAAGAAATATTATGCTGCACGGAACGGCCAACTGAACTTTTCCTGCAGAAGTTGCCATGTACAGGGTTCCGGCAAATTCATCCGCATGGATCAACTCTCCATGATGATCGGCCAGGCATCCCATTGGCCCGAGTTTCGCGGCGGCACAGACATCGTTACGCTGCAAGGGCGTTTCAAGCAATGCGAAAAGAATGTGCGCGCAAAACCGAAGGCAGCGAACAGCGAGGAATACAATAACTTGGAATATTACCTGACCTACATGAGCAACGGTTTGCCCATGCAGACCCCGGTATTCCGCAAGTAAAATCAATGTGACGGATTAACTTGGACTTTTCGTCCGGTTAATCCGTGCAAATCTGCTTCTTCGTAGCCAAAATCCCCTTTCAGGAATGCCCTCATGTCCATGAACCGTCGCGAATTTATGCAGATGCTGGCGGTGGCTGCCGCATCGGGCTTTGCATTGAACAGCCGTTCTGCGCTGTCTGCAGGCAGTTCGGGCAGCTTCTATGATTTGCCCTCATTCGGCAATGTTTCCCTGCTGCACATTACCGATTGTCATGCACAGTTGCTGCCGATCTACTTTCGGGAACCCAATGTCAATATCGGTTTGGGGCAAAGCCTGAACAAGGCGCCGCATCTGGTAGGCGAAAAGCTGCTGAAATCTTTCGGCATAAGACCGGGAACGCGTGAGGCCCATGCATTCACTTACCTCGATTTTGAAAATGCCGCCCGCACCTACGGCAAGGTGGGTGGTTTCGCCCATTTGTCGACGCTGATCAAGAAAATCCGCGCCAGCCGCCCCGGCTCTTTGCTGCTTGATGGCGGCGACACCTGGCAGGGCTCAGCCACAGCCTTGTGGACCAAAGGACAGGACATGGTAGACGCCTGCAAGCTGCTGGGAGTCGACGTGATGACCGGACACTGGGAGTTTACCCTGGGAGCCGAGCGGGTCAAACAGATCGTTGACAACGATTTCAAGGGTAAAGTGAATTTTCTTGCGCAGAACATCAAGACCAACGAGTTTGGCGACCAGGTTTTTGACCCCTTTGTAATCAAGCACATCAACGGCATTCCGGTTGCAATCATCGGCCAGGCATTCCCCTACACCCCCATTGCCAATCCGAGATACATGGTTCATGACTGGAGCTTCGGCATCCAGGAGGACAATATGCAGCTGGTTGTTAACGAAGTACGGGCCAAGGGTGCGCAAGTGGTCGTGCTGCTGTCCCACAATGGCATGGATGTGGACTTGAAGATGGCTGGCCGGGTCAGCGGCATAGATGCCATTCTGGGCGGCCATACCCACGATGGCGTACCTGCACCGATTATTGTCAGGAATGCCGGTGGACAAACTCTGGTGACCAATGCCGGCTCCAACAGCAAGTTTCTTGGTGTGCTGGATATGGATGTTAAAGACGGCAAGGTCTCCGGCTTCAAATACAAGCTGCTGCCAGTATTCGCCAACCTGATCGAACCGGATGCGGAAATGGCAACCCTGATCAAGAATATGCGCGCACCTTATGAAGCTAAACTGGCCGAAAAACTTGCCATCACTGAGGGCATGCTTTACCGCAGGGGCAGCTTCAACGGCACCTTCGATCAATTGATCCTGGATGCGCTGATGGAAGTGAAAGGCGCAGACGCAGCGTTTTCCCCTGGTTTCCGCTGGGGAACATCGCTGTTGCCGGGTGAAGCCATCACGATGGAACATGTGATGGACCAAACCGCGATCACCTATCCCCAGACAACGCTGACGGAAATGACGGGAGAAACCATCAAGGAAATCATGGAAGACGTCTGCGACAATCTGTTCAATCCCGATCCCTACAAGCAGCAGGGCGGGGACATGGTGCGCGTGGGCGGCATCAGCTATACCTGCAATCTGCGGCAGGGCTTCGGCAAGCGTATCAACAACATGATGCTCAATGGCAAGGCGCTTGATCCAAACAAGAAATACAAGGTGGCGGGATGGGCGCCGGTGGGCAGGGACGCAACCGGAGAGCCGGTTTGGGACGTCGTGGCAGGCTACCTGCGCGACAAGAAAATGCTCACGCCGCGCAAGCCCAATATGCCCAGGCTGATCGGCGTGGAGGGCAACGCCGGCATTGCTTTAGCCGGGCGCTGATGCTGTGAACAGAAAATATTTTTCATCTGAAAATCTTTGATAATTTTGCGATATAACACAAATGGATGCATCGGTTCTGATTAACACTATTGTCTGGTGGGGATTCGGATTAGGCATCGTATTCGGGTTCATCGCCAACAAAACCAACTTTTGCACCATGGGCGCCATTTCCGATGTCGTCAACATGGGCCACTGGGGGCGCATGCGCGCCTGGCTACTCGCGATCGCAGTGGCGGTGATAGGTACAAGTACGCTTGCCTATTTTGGCTACCTGGATTTGTCGAAGACTCTGTACACCGGCAGCAACTTTCCATGGCTTGCCTATATCGTGGGAGGATTGTGTTTTGGAGTTGGTATGACCTTGGCCTCAGGTTGCGCCAATAAAACGCTGGTGCGCATCGGAGGCGGTAATTTGAAATCCGCCGTCGTGTTTATTTTTTTAGGTTTTGCCGCGCTGGTGACGCTGAAAGGAATTCTTGGCGCATTCCGCGTCAATGTGTTGCAGGCGCCTGCTGTCACCATCCAATTTGAACATGGTCAAACACTCACTGCGTTCTTGTCCGGCCTCGGCGGCCTTGCGCCCAACGCACTTCAACTGGTGATAGCCTGCGTGATCGGGCTGGCCATCCTGATTTTTGTTTTCAAAGATAAGGGATTCCGCAACAGCCTGGACAATAACCTGTCAGGCCTGATCATCGGCCTGCTCGTGACAGCCGGCTGGTATATTACCGGGCATCTCGGCTTTGGCGAGAACCCCGATACGCTTGAGATAACTTACCTGGGCACCAATTCACACCTGGCGGAATCGATGTCCTTCGTTGCACCGACCGCCTATACCCTGGAATACTGGGCATACTGGACCGATGCTTCGAACATCGTCACCTTTGGAGTTGCCACATTATTTGGCGTCGTCTTCGGTTCCTTCCTTTACGCCGTTATCACCAAATCTTTCCGCTGGGAAGCATTTTCCTCCGTGCAGGACATGTTTTACCACATCATCGGGGCAGTTCTGATGGGGTTTGGCGGCGTTACAGCCATAGGTTGTACCATTGGTCACGGCGTAACCGGCATGTCGACACTCTCACTGGGGTCATTCCTGGTGCTTGCATCAATTGTTGCAGGTTCCGCCATTACCATGAAAATCCAGTACAGCATCATGATGCGGGAAGCCTGATCAGCCCGTTGAATGGCTGAGCAAATTGACCCGCATCTGTTCAGTTCATGTTTGCCCTCTGAATTGACTCGCATATTTCACGCCATAGCTTCCCGATATCTTCCAGCCCGCATTCATTCTGGAGTCATGGTTTGTTTCAACCCAAATAATCCATTAGGCCGTCATTCCGGCGCAGGCCGGAATCCAGTCATAAAAAAATACTCTGCAAAGCAGACAAGAACACAATGTTGTCCCATTTTCGTGGGGAATTTTTAATCATCTGGATACCGGCCTGCGCCGGTATGACACAGTTTTTTCTAATGGATTATCTGGGTTCAAACAAACCTGGTTGCCATCAAGCCGGCCAATTTGGTTTTGAGCGGGCACGCGGTACAATATCCCGGTTGAATTGAAAAGGACAAGACCATGAAAATATTTGCTGCCGGTTTGTTATTCATACTCTGCATGGGAACAGGCATTGCTGAAATGCGCGATGCGGAGAAATACTTCTTTGATTTAAAAATGGGCGACTTCAAGAGTGAGCTGGCCACTGCAAAAGAGGAAGGCAAGACCGGCATCATGATCATGTTCGAACTGGAGGATTGCCCCTTCTGTTACCGCATGAAACATACCGTCCTCAACCAGAGCGAGGTGCAGGATTACTACCATAAGCACTTTCTGCTTTTTCCGGTCGATATCCGCGGTAATCTTCCGATGGTGGATTTCAAAGGCAATGAAACCACTGAAAAGGCCTTCAGCATAGAACACCGCGTATACGGCACGCCTGTATTCGATTTTTTTGACCTGGACGGCAAACTGATCACGCGCTTTCCCGGAACGTCAAAAGACGCGAATGAATTTCTGCAATTAGGGAAATGTGTTGTGGAAGGCGCCTGTAAAACAATGTCGTTTACAGCGTACAAGAAACAGCAGGTTAAATGAAAAGTTTTCTCCGCAAGCAACGGATGAGCACCATCTGTTGCCTGCTATTCTTTTCGGCTGTTTGCGTTCCCGGTCCGGCCAGTTCGCTCACACTGGAAGCCGCCCTGGCAACTGCGGAATCCAGCCATCCTGATCTGCTGTATGCCCAGGCGGAAAGGGACAGCGCTCTGGCGGACAAAAATATCGCCAATTCGCGCCAGGATGCCAACGTCAATCTCGAAGGCATACTGCGCAGTGGCCGTCCCAGTTCAGGGAATCAGGATTTAACCAGCGATAACAGCGTCCGCCTGACAGCGCGCAAGACGCTCTATGATTTCGGGCGCAGCAGCAATGCTGAGGTGGCTGCCCAATTCGATTTGAAGGCCCGTGAGGCCGACCTGACCACCGCGTTCGACAAGCGCCGCCTTGAAATCATGGCGCGCTATTTTGACGTGCTGCTGGCCGACATGCAGTACGTAGTGGATAACGAACTGATGGCTGTGTATTACGTCAGCTTCGATCAGGGGAAAGACCGGCTGGAACGCGGCCAAATCTCAAATGTCGAGCTGGTTGAACTGGAATCGCGTTATCGTGAAACTTTGGTGAAACGCAACGTCAGCGCACAGAGGCAGCGCATCACGCGCGCCTTGCTGGCCAACGCCATGAATCGCCCGGGTGATTTACCGGGCGATCTGGAAGACCCCAAATTTCCCGGCAATCAGCGCACCCTGCCTGATTATGAAACGCTGCTCCCCACCCTGCTGAACAACAATTCACGTCTGCACGCGCAACAGGAAATGCTGGCTGCGTCACAGAAACGCCTGGAATCCCTGCGCGCAGAAACAGGCCCGACACTCGATGCTGAAGTTCAGGCCGCCGATTACAGCCGCACTGCGGCCACTCGGGATAACCTGAGCGCCGGGCTGATCCTGTCATGGCCCTTGTATCAGGGCAATCGTTCGGACTCGCGCATTGCGCGTGAAATGGCCCAGTTCAACAAGCTGCAGGCCGGCGCCGAAAAGCTGAAAATGGAATTGACACAGGCGCTGCTGGAGACCTGGCTGGATATTTCCCATTTGCAGAATGCCGCGCGCGATGCTGCGCGGAAATACGTTGAATACCGCGACCTGCAACTGGAACGCAGCCGCGGCCTGTACGAGCTGGAACTCAAGAGCAACCTTGGCACGTCCATGGTGGGAACAGCAGAAGCCAACATGCGGTCTCGCAACATCGAATACCAGTTGGCATTGAGCTTCGCGCGCCTGGAAGCATTGATGGGGATGCCTCTGGGCCAGGCCGGGAATAAATAAAGGAAATAGAAAATGAAAAAATGGATCGTGTTCATCATGGCAGCACTCTTCCCGCAGGCGCTGTGGGCCGCCGATATTCAGGCAACATTGCAGTGGTCACAGCGGGTCGAACTTTCCACGCCGGTCTCCGGCACCGTACAGGCGGTAAATATTGAAGTTGGAGATCAAGTAAAAGAGGGACAGGTATTGCTGTCGCTGGATAGCACGGCTTATCGTGCCAGAGTAGAAGCAAGCCAGTCTGAAATAACCCGTTTGAACGCCGACGCGGAAGAGGATAAGCGCGAACTGGACCGTGTGACGGAGTTGCATGAGCGCACTGTCGTTTCCACCACAGAGCTTGACCAGGCCAGGCTGAAACTGGTGAGAAGCCAATCCGCACTTTCCGAGGCGCATGCGCGCCTGCAACAGAACCAGAAAGCGCTGGATGACGCCTCGATACGCGCCCCATTCGATGCTGTTGTGGTTCTCCGGCAGGCAGAGCCCGGGCAAAGCGTGGCCGCCGGGTTGCAGCCACAGATGCTGCTGACGCTGGCCAGGTCAGGAGAAATGATAGCGCGCATGCACCTGTCCTTGCCCCAGATGAGCCGATTACAAACCGGCCAGACGCTATCTGTGAGCGTCGCCGGAATAAGCTACACCGGGAAAATCAAAATGCTGGGATTGGAGCCCGTCAGTACGAAAGAGGGGCCGGTTTACCCTGTCGATGTGGTATTTCCAAGCAAGGGATTGTTACGCGCTGGAGCGCCGGCGCAGATGAAGCTGCCCTGAGCATGTTCAGTTGCCGGTTGAACGTTTTTCAGAACTCAATCGCGTCGGAGATGGCCTTGATTCCCGCTTTGGCGCAATCCTCATCAGAATTGCCACCGGGCGCGCCAGAGACACCTATGCCGCCAAAGGATGTGCCGCCGGCTTCTATGACAACACCCCCGCCGACGGCCATGAATCCAGGCAGGTTCCTGAGACCACCCAGAGGTTTACCCGGCTGGGTTTCTGTGGCCAGCGAAGATGTGGGCGTGCGAAAGCTGGCAGCGCTCCACGCCTTGTTGGTCGCAACCTCTATGGTGTGCACGCCAGCGAACCTGTCTCTGAGCAATACCTGGGTAATCCCCGCGCGATCAACTACGGCGACAGCGACCTGAAAACCCTGCTTCCTGCAGGATTCCAGCGCAGCCCGTGCAGCCGCAAGAGCAGTCTCCGGCGTCAATGATTTGGTTTCGAAAACAGCTTCCTGTGCAAATGCACTGCTCATTCCGAGCAGCGTGAGAACAATGATAGGCAATTGGCGCATTATCTTCTCCATGATTTTGTATGTTAACGCTCGCATAGTACAACAGGCAGAAACGAATGTATCCCTATTGGCCATTTAGTTCGGCCAGGCGTTCTGGAGTCCCGGCGTCCACCCATATGCCCCGGTGATGTTCGCCGCTGACCTTGCCAAGAGCGATCTGTGCATGCAGCAAAGGCGCGAGCGGCGCGATGCTGCCGCGCGGAATGTGGGTGAACAGACCGGGCTGATAGATGCCGATGCCGCTGAAAGTCAGGATTGATGACTGAGGACTGAGGACTGAGGTCACAGGTTCTGTCACTCGGCCATCAGTCAGTCCAAAATCGCCGTTGGGATGTTGTGGCGGATTATTCACCAACACGAGATGCGCGGCATCACCGCTGGCCTGGAGTGCCGCCGCGCGCGCGGGCAGGTGTGCAAAATCGTAATCGCAATAGATGTCACCGTTGACCACGGCGAAGGGTTCGCTGCCCAGCAGCGGCAATGCGTAGGCGATGCCGCCGGCGGTTTCCAGCGCCGTGCCTTCCGCCGAATAGCGGATGTGCGCGCCAAACCGGCTGCCGTCGCCCAATGACGATTCGATCTGCGCACCGAGGTGGGCGTGATTGATAACGATTTCACGAATCCCCGCGCGTACCAGACGTTCGATGTGCCAGACGATCAGCGGCTTGCCGCCGGCTTCCAATAGCGGTTTGGGCGTGTGGTCGGTGAGCGGGCGCATGCGCTCGCCACGTCCGGCGGCTAAAAGCATGGCAAGCATCTAAAAATGCCTTTCACGATTGCTCCCTCGCCCGCTTGCGGGAGAGGGTTGGGGAGAGGGAAGCGTTGTGGCGTTCAATCGAGTCTGACCACATTGATTCTCAAACAGACACCGCAGGCAAATCTGTTCGTCACTTCCCCCTTTGCCAAAGGGGGACTGAGGGGGATTTGTGGCGGCGAAAAGAATGGCAAAAGCAAATCCCCCCTGCCCCCCTTTGGCAAAGGGGGGTAAGCGAGATGCGCTGAATGGACTCGTTAAAATGTGTAACCCTCCTTGCAGATTTGCGGCTCCAGCGTGTCGAGCAGGTTCAGCAGCGGCTTGAGGTCGATATAGCGCGCGCATGCGGCGCGCAGATAGCTCATCACCAGCGGCAGGTCTTTCAGGTAACCATCCTTGCCGTCGCGGTGGTACAGGCGCGCAAAAATTCCCAGCACCTTGAGATGCCGCTGCACGCCCATCCATTCATAATCCCGATAGAACCCGGAAAAATCATCATGTAACGGCAGGCCGGCCTTGCGCGCCTTTTCCCAGTAGCGGATCAGCCAGTCGATCACTTCCGCTTCTTCCCAGCGGATGTAGGCATCCTTGAACAGGGATGCGATGTCGTAGGTGATCGGTCCGTATACCGCGTCCTGAAAATCCAATATGCCCGGATTGGGTCTGGTAACCATCAGGTTACGCGAGTGGTAGTCACGGTGCACATACACCCGCGGCTGGGAGAGGTTGTTGGCGATGATGCGCGCGAAGACGGTTTCCAGTTTGGCGTTTTGCGCCTCGCTGAGCGTGATGTTGAGATGCCTGGCTATGTACCACTCCGGGAACAGGCGCGTTTCGCGCAGCAGCAATGCTTCATCGTAGGGGGGTAATTTGTTTTCGCGCGAGGCGAGCTGGATTTTGATCAGCGCGTCAGTGGCCGCTCCATAAAGATCGCGCGCAGTGTCTGCGCCCTTGCCGCACAGGGCTTGCAGATATGTGGTGCCGCCGAGGTCGGACAACAGCAAAAAACCTTGCGCCAGGTCTTGCGCATACACGTGCGGCACATGCGCTCCGGCATTCTCGAACAATTCCGCCACGTGCAGGAACGGGCGGCAGTCCTCGTACTGTGGCGGGGCATCCATCACGATCAGAGTCCGGTCAGCGAACGTAACGCGGAAGTAGCGGCGGAAGCTGGCATCGGCAGAGGCTGGCGCAAGCGTGAATTTCTCGCCGGGAAACAGGCTGTGCAGCCAATCGGTAAGCTGTTGCTGGCGTTGCATATCGGATTCTCGAAGTGGCTTGATGGTAAACTTGCGAAAGTTTACCACCTTACGTTTGCTACGCGTTATGCGGTTTCGTTTCAAAACCATCGTGTTCTGCCTGTTTTGCTCCTTTGCGCATCCTTCTGCCGCGAATGCGGAGTTGCTCGCGCCGCCCATGGACAGCACTATGGCCGGGCCGGGGCAGGAATCGCCTGCAGTCATTGATGCGGATCGGTTGTCAGGCAAGAAGGACAGCCAGATTGAGGCGCAGGGCAACGCGACCTTGCGCAAGGACGGCCAGTCCATCCGTGCGGATAACCTGTCGTATTCACAGGACACACAGGACCTCGATGCGCAGGGTTCGGTGGTGCTGGAACAAAACGGCAGCACGATGAGCGGACCGCATCTCAGGCTCAATCTGGATACCGGCGTCGGCCTCATGGAGCAGCCGGAATTCTATTTGAAGGAAAATAATGCGCGCGGCTCGGCGGATGTGATGCATATCGAGGACCGGCTGCATTACACCCTGGAAAAGGCAACCTACACCACCTGTCCGGCCGGGAACAACGACTGGTTGTTGAATATGGAGGGGCTGGAAATCGATCGCGACCGGCAGATCGGCACTGCCCACCATACCTGGGTACAGTTCAAGGGAGTTCCTATCCTGTATTCGCCGTGGATGGACTTTCCGCTCAACAATCAGCGCAAATCCGGTTTTCTTGCCCCGGTATTCGGCGGCACGGTCAAGGGCGGCAGTGAATTTACCCTGCCTTATTACTGGAATATCGCGGCGAATCGTGATGCGACGATCGCGCCGCGATTCATGCTCAAGCGCGGCTTGATGCTCAACAACGAATTCCGCTACATGGGAGCTAACCATGCGGGAGAAGTGCATGTTGATGCGCTGCCATATGACAAACTGGTGAGCCGCAGCCGCGAACGCGTCAGCCTGAAACATCAACAAGCCTTGTCCGGCAGATTGAGCGGTTACATCGATTTCAACCGCGTTTCGGACGACGATTACTTCAGGGATCTGGCAGGTACGGTAAATGACACTTCCCAGGTCAACCTGATGCGTGAGGGCGTGCTGAGTTATCAAGCAGGGATATGGAATGCCGCCGCGCGCGTGCAGCATTTCCAGACTTTGCAGGATCCCTCCGCGCTTATCGTTGCGCCTTATGCGCGCCTGCCGCAAGTGACGGTCGGCACGCAACAAACCCGTTCGGGCGCGAATCTGACTTTTGCCGGGGAATATGTCAACTTCAGCCATCCCACCCTTCTGAGCGGGCGGCGGCTGGTGCTGAACCCCGGCATCAGCTATCCGTTGCTGGAAAATCCTGCGGTATATGTCACGCCCAGGGTCGGGCTGCACAGCACTTATTACGCGCTGGATGCGAATAATCCGGGAGGGTTGCAGAACGCGTCACGCACCTTGCCCATCCTGAGCGTGGACAGCGGCGTCGCTTTCGAACGCGAGGGGAATCTGTTCGGCGCCGATTATGTGAATACGCTGGAGCCGCGTGCCTTTTATGTATTTGTGCCCTATCGGGATCAATCGCTGCTGCCGAATTTCGATTCTGCGCAAGCCGATTTCAGTTTTACCCAGATGTTTACCGAAAACCGTTTTTTTGGCAGCGACCGGGTCGGGGATGCCGACCATGTCACTCTGGCGGCAACTTCGCGCTGGCTGGAAAAAAGCAATGGCGCCGAAAGATTGAAAATTATGATTGGAGAGCGTTTCAGTTTCAGGACGCCGCAGGTAAACCTGGTCACACCAGCCGCAAGCACAAGCAAGTCCGACATTCTGGCGGCGGTTTCAGGGCAAGTGACGAGGGCATGGTCGCTGGACAGCGAATTTCAGGTTGATCCCAACCAATCCCATACGCAACGCTATAACATCGCCGCGCATTACCGCCCCGAGGCCGGCAAGGTGCTTAATCTGGGGTATCGCTTCGCGCGCAACACTTTGCGCCAGGCCGACATCTCCACGCAATGGCCGATGTTCAATCGTTGGCATGCGGTGGGGCGCTGGAATTATTCGTTGCAGGATGGGCGAACCCTGGAGGCGATCGCCGGGCTTGAGTATAATCAGAGCTGCTGGACGATGCGCTTTGTGGCGCAACGCTTCACTACTGCCACGCAGGAATACAATACCGGTTTTTTTGTGCAGCTTGAGCTGAATGACCTGGTCAAGGTGGGTGCGGATCCATTGACCTTGCTCAAGCAAAGCGTGCCCGGCTATACCAAACTGACTGATAAACCCGCCGACAATCCCGCGCAGGCAGCGCGCTGATCCTGGAAAGAACGTTAATGAGAATAACAGCCCTGATGATGTGTTGCGCGTTGTGCGCGCTGCAAAATGCCTATGGAGCAGACGCCCCGTCTGCCGGAGGCACGGGAAAAACGCCATCCAGCCCAGACCCGCAACAGCAAGCCGGAGTCATTGATTCGGTGGTTGCAGTGGTCAACGATGACGTGATAACCCGCCATGAACTGGACGACCACCTGCGGATGGTGGTGCAACAACTGCAAAAACAGGGTACGCCGTTGCCGGCGCCGGATGTGCTGGAAAGGCAAATCCTTGAGCGCATGATCACCGATATGCTGCAAGCCCAGTACGCCAAAGAGAACGGCGTGCGAGTGAATGATACGCAGCTGGATCTGGCCATCACACGCATCGCGCAGCAAAACGACTTCAAGTCGTCAGCCGAGTTCCGTGCAAGGCTGGAAGCGGACGGGGTGGATTACAAGAGATTCCGCGAAGAGATCCGCAGCGAGATTGTCTCCACCCGTTTGCGCGAGCGCGAGGTCGAGAGCAAGCTCACCATCAGTGACAGTGAAGTGGACAACTACCTCGCCAACAAAGCACGGGCCGGCAATGCCGGGGATGAATTTCATCTTGCGCATATCCTGGTGGTGGTTCCGGAACAGGCCAGCGCGGAAAAAATCCAGGCCGCGCGCGAACGCGCGGAGAAAGCATTGGGGGAATTGAAAAGAGGAGCGGACTTTGCCCAGGTTGCGGCGGGAACTTCCGATGCAAAGGACGCACTGAAGGGCGGCGATCTGGGGTGGCGGCAGGCCGACCGTATTCCCCCGCTGTTTCTGAACGAGCTGCAAAACCTGCAATCCGGCCAGGTTACTGCGGTATTGCGCAGCCCGAACGGCTTTCATATCCTCAAGCTGGTTGAGAAACGCAGCGGCGACGCGCCGGTGGTGATCACACAGACCCATACCCGGCATATCCTGGTCAAGACCAGCGAGATAGTGCCGGAGGGCGAAGCCAGGAGCCGCCTGATGGAAATCAAACAGCGCATTGAGGACGGCGCAGATTTTGCAGAACAGGCCAAACGGTATTCGCAGGATGGCAGCGCGCAACAAGGCGGCGATCTGGACTGGATATCCCCCGGGCAGACCGTGCCGGAATTTGAAGCGGAGATGAACAGGTTGAAGCCCGGGCAAATGGGTGTGGTTCAAACGCAATTCGGCTGGCATCTGATCCAGGTCTTGCAGCGGCGCAATACCGATATCAGCGTGCAGCAGCAACGCCAGCAGGCGCGTGTGGCGATCGGCACGTTCAAGTCGGATGAGCTGTACCAGGACTGGCTGCGCCAATTGCGCGACCGGGCGTTCGTGGAATACCGTCTCGAAGAACCCAGGTAATCGGTGAGCACAGCTATCGTTTCCCTTGCTCCCCTGGCGATCACCGCCGGCGAACCGGCAGGCATAGGCCCGGACCTGTGTGTGCAACTTGCTGTCGCGCCGCCTGATATTCCCTTCGTGGTCATCGCCGACAAGAACTTGCTGCTGCAACGCGCAGCGCAACTTGGCATCGCGCTGCAAGTGCGCGAAATGGTAAGTGGTGAGTTGAAAGTAGCGAGTAGGAAGAAGCGGACGCCTACCCACTTACCACTTACCACTTACTACTCACAACACTCCACCCCCTACTCCCTACCAGTCATCCATGTCCCGCTCGCCGCGCCCTGCCATCCCGGTTTGCTGAATGCCGCCAACAGCGAATACGTGCTGGCGACCCTGCGCCGGGCTGTGCAAGGATGCCAGACGGGAGAATTTTCCGGCATGGTCACATGCCCGGTGCATAAGGGCGTCATCAACGATGCGGGAATTCCATTCACCGGGCATACCGAATTCCTGGCCGGACAGACTCACGTACCAACAGTAGTTATGATGCTGGCCGGTGGCGGAATGCGCGTGGCGCTGGCGACCACCCACCTGCCGTTGAAAGAGGTGCCCGCCGCGATCACCGCTCCGCTGCTGGAGAATGTGTTGCGTATTATCCAGCGCGATTTGCAACGCCGCTTCGGCATTGCGCAGCCGCGCATTCTGGTGGCGGGCTTGAACCCTCATGCAGGCGAAGGCGGCTATCTGGGGCGGGAAGAAATTGAAGTGATGGTTCCCGTGCTCGACAAATTACGTACCGAGGGCATGAGCGTCAGCGCACCGCTGCCTGCCGATACCCTGTTCACTCCGCAAAAATTGGCGCTATGCGACTGCGTGTTGAGCATGTATCACGACCAGGGCCTGCCGGTATTGAAACACGCCAGCTTCGGGCATGGAGTGAACGTCACGCTCGGCCTGCCCGTCATCCGTACTTCGGTCGATCACGGCACGGCGCTGGACCTGGCGGGGACCGGCAAAGCCGATAGCGGCAGCCTGCTGGAGGCGATCAGGTTAGCCGCGCAAATGGCGCAGAATGTACGGAATGCAAATATGTAGGGGCGAGATTTATCGCGCCCCCGGCACCCTACGGAACAAATTGTGCATAAAGCCAAGAAAAAATTTAGTTCCGGCATCACACGCTGCGCGTATGAGCCTGCACTGAAACGTATTTCTGGAAATATCTAATGAGTCATCAAGCCAAAAAACGTTTTGGCCAGAACTTCCTTGTCGATGAGCAGATCATCGCCGGCATCATCGCCGCGATTCGCCCCGAACCGGAAGACAACATGGTGGAAATCGGCCCCGGGCTGGGCGCGCTGACCCGCCCGCTGCTGAAAAAATTGAATCATCTGCATGTGATCGAGATTGACCGCGACATCATTGCGCGCCTGGAGAGCGACTATCCGCAGGAAAATCCCCCCAACCCCCCTTTGCAAAAGGGGGGCACTTCAAAATCGAAGCTGACCATTCATGCCGGGGACGCGCTGGAGTTTGATCTTTCGATACTTCCTGCGCCGCTGCGCATCGTCGGCAACCTGCCCTACAACATCTCCTCGCCCCTGCTGTTTCACTTCGCCGGCTATGCAGAACGCATCCGCGACATGCACTTCATGCTGCAAAATGAAGTGGTCGAACGCATGGTTGCCGTGCCTTCCACGCCGGCATACGGACGATTGTCGGTGATGCTGCAATATCGCTTCCACATGGAAAAACTGCTCGATGTGCCGCCGGAATCATTCCGCCCCGCCCCCAAGGTTGACTCCGCCATCGTGCGCATGATCCCGCTTCCCCCATCAGATTTCCCCCTTTCGCAAAAGGGGGCAGGGGGGATTTTCGCGCAAAACGAAAAAATATTTGCCGAAATCGTCAAAGCAGCATTCGGTCAACGCCGCAAGACCCTGCGCAATACGCTGCGCAGTTATCTGAAAGAAGAAGATTTTGTGCATCTCGGCATGGATGCGCAACGTCGCGCGGAAAATCTCAGCGTCGCAGAATTTGCGAAAGTGGCGAATTATCTGGATGAAAGGGCGTAGACTGGCCTCTTCACTGCTACCGGCGGCTTGGCAACTGCGAGGCATTCTCACAAGGCGACACTACTGCCCAATGGCAAAGTGCTTGTTACTGGCGGGTATAACGATCCAGCTGCTTTTGCCAGCGCGGAGCTGTTTCAGTAGCTCAATCAGTTTAGGGCGCCTCTATTAATTCAAAATCCTAAGCGAGACAAGGCGCGAAAGAAATATTAGCGCGCCGCATATGTTTGATATGTAAGCGTTAAAATTTCTTGAGCAACGCCGTATCGCGACGGAGTTTGGATTAATAGAGGTGCCCT
>JANLIB010000158.1 GCA_024653675.1 Gallionella sp.
GCTTGACTTGATCCGGGATTATTGGATATTCGATGCTGCCTATTTGTTCCGGCGATGTGACGGCATTATGTAGGGCGGGTCACACCCGCCATTCCAACAACGGCGGGTGTGACCCGCCCTACGGACGGTCCCTGACAACAGCTTAACGCCCTGCACCGCGCTGAGCCGCAGGTCTTGAGCTCGCCATCAGGAGAAAAGTCCTCGTATGTATTTGCAGCACCCGTGTTATTTCTTGCGGCGGTAGGGCGCTGCCAGCGGCTCACCGATCACCACGCCTTGCGCCGGCCAGGCCAGGCTTTTCCAATAGGCTTCGATAGCAGTTTCCCCTGCCAGGTAGCGTTTGAGCAAAACCTGGGGGTGCGGAAATTTCTGCCAGTGGTTGCATGGCTCGGAAACCGTACCGTAACTGGCGGTCGCGCCGGCATCCAGCCAGCGCAGGCTGCTCATTTGCTGGGTGCCAAGCAAATCGCCGCCGCTCGAGGTAAGGTGATCGGCCAGCGCACCGGGAAGAAATCTCAGTGTATCCAGATCAGGCACGCTGGGCAGGCCCGTCTGGTAAATCATGATGTCCTGCTTCCCGGTGATTTTATTAGCGCGCAGCGTTTTGACCCGGAACTTGAGCGGAGGAATTTTCATTGAAGGCGGGAAAAATTGTGCGCGCGTGTTGCGATCCAGATCCGCCGTGACCAGAAAATAGGCGCTTGCCGGCTGCAACCGGAATTCGCTGAGAACGCCGCGATTGATGACAGATTTCGCCCGCTCTATCGAATCGGTGGGCAACATCATGGCAATGCGGATGCCCAGATCGGAATAGGGCCGGCGGGAATTTGAATTGAAATACGGGCTTGGTTTGCCCGGCGCACAAGATTTTTTGCACTGCGCCGCATCGAACCCCAGGGTCAGCGCTGCGGTGATGGAATTGCATTCGACCGCGTAAGGCGCGGTCCACACCAGCACGATAGCCTGAATCTCAGGCCCGATGCCGGCTTCAATTTGCTGTTTGAGCGCATTGAATTCCGCCACGCCAAGTTTGCGCGGGCTGTGAGGAATGCGCACATGCACGACATTTTTTTCCGGGATGTGCCGCGCCTGCTGATAGTAGTTCGCCACCGCCACGCTGTTGGCATCTTCGTCGTTTACGACGATGGCGACCTGTTCCGCTTGCAGGCCAGACACAACCGGTGCCGATCTATTGGTGGCCGGTGTTGATCCTGCATCCATCGAGGCGAATGCAAAAAGCATCGCCAGCAAGCGCGTCCACGGGACAAATTTGTTCCCGGCGAAAAGTGCAGGGTGGATAAGCGCAGCGCATCCACCTTTTTGAGATGGCATGGCGGATGCGCTGCGCTTATCCGCCCCGCAGTTTCTTGATTGCCCGATGTTCATAAAAAATCAGCCATCGTCGATTATTAGAACAATTTTGCAAGAACAAATTATCCTAGCGCACCCGATCAACCGCTTCTTCCACCCGCTCCACCGCGATGATCTCCATACCCTGGATTTTTTGCTTTGGCGCGTTTGCCCTGGGGATGATCGCCTGCGTGAAGCTCAGCTTGGAGTCGTTGAGCATCACCTGGAAACGGGCAGTATCAATTGTCATGGACGCTTGATTCGTATCTTGTTTTCAGTGAGCACGACAAAACAGCCGCCCCAATCGGCGATCTCGGCGGCAATAGCGCTGATTGCATCCAGCAGTGCATGAGCGCCAGGTTCGCGCAAGCGAACGAGCAGCAAGCCGGCGTGCGTGCCGGGCGTGAATTTGCGGGTATCGGAAAAATCCAGGTCCTGGGTTATAAGAAAGCGGCTTTCCGCGCCAACTGCCTGCCAGATTTCCGCATCCGGTCGGCCGCTCAAGTGCTCCTGGGGTACGGTGTCAACATCGTGCCCGTGTCCTTGCAGAACGGACACCAAGCTCGCGGGCAGGTTTTCGTCGAGCTTGATTTTCATGCCAGGACAGGTATCGCCGGCAAAGGCAGGTCTTCTTCGGCAGATACGGCCGCAAAGGCTACGACAGCGCGAACGGCATCACGGCTGAGCGTTGGAAAATCCTGCAGGAGCTCATCCGTGCTCATTCCCTCTGCCAGACTTGCGAGGATGGTGCGCACCGTTATCCTTGTGCCGGTAATGACGGGTTCGCCACCGCAGATCGATGGATCACGGGTGATATAGGGCTTGAAGTTCATGGTCATGGTTTTTCTCCTTTCAAGGGTAGGGCACCTCTATTAATTCAAAATTCTAAGCGAGACAAGGCGCGAAAGAAATTTTAGCGCGCCACATATGTTTGATATGTAAGGCGTTAAAATTTCTTGAGCAACGCCGTATCGCGACGGAGTTTGAATTAATAGAGGTGCCCGGTAGTTGATTATGCCAGTCCCATCGAGCATATCAACTTGGCTCCGGTTGATTTTTCTGTTCATCAATCAGCATAACCTAGCGCACCCGGTTGACCGCCTCCTCGACCCGCTCCACCGCGATGATCTCCATACCCTGGATTTTTTGCTTTGGAGCGTTGGACTTGGGGATGATCGCCTGCGTGAATCCCAGCTTGGCAGCCTCTTTCAGACGCTCCTGGCCGCGCTGCACCGGGCGCACTTCACCGGCCAGACCCACTTCGCCGAACACCACCAGCTTTTCCGGCAAGGGTTTGTTGCGCAAACTGGAGACCATCGCGAGAATCACCGCGAGGTCGGCGCCGGGTTCGGTGATCTTCACACCGCCCACCGCGTTGATGAACACATCCTGGTCGAAACAGGCGATGCCCGCATGGCGGTGCAGCACCGCGAGCAGCATCGCCAGACGATTCTGCTCCAGCCCCAATGATAACCTTCTCACATTGGGCGAGTGCGCCTCATCGAGCAGCGCCTGGATCTCGACCAGAAGCGGACGCGTGCCTTCCTGCGTCACCATCACGCAGGAACCGGCGACTTGTTGTCCATGCTGCGACAGGAACAGCGCGGAAGGGTTGCTGACTTCGCGCAGTCCCTTCTCGGTCATCGCGAACACGCCGAGTTCGTTGACTGCGCCAAAACGGTTCTTGAACGCGCGTATCAGGCGGAAGCTGGAATGCGTGTCGCCCTCAAAATACAGCACCGTGTCCACGATGTGTTCCAGCACGCGCGGTCCGGCCAGCGCGCCTTCCTTGGTGACGTGGCCGACCAGGATCATCGTGATGTTGTTGGCCTTGGCGATGCGCGTGAGCTGCGCGGCGCACTCGCGCACCTGCGCCACCGAGCCGGGCGCGGAAGTGAGCTGCTCGGAATACACGGTCTGGATCGAATCGATCACCACCACGTCCGGCTTGTCGTTGGAGATGGCAGCCTGAATTCTCTCCAGTTGAATTTCCGGCAGCAGGCGCAGGCTGCGCGCATCCAGCGACAAGCGCTTGGCACGCAACGCGATCTGCTGCGCAGATTCTTCGCCGCTGACATACAAAGTGTTCTGATTTTTTGAGAGATGCGCCAGCACTTGCAGCAGCAGCGTGGACTTGCCGATTCCGGGATCGCCGCCGATCAGCACCACCGCGCCTTGCACCAGTCCGCCGCCAAGCACGCGGTCGAATTCCTCGATGCCGGTCGGCGTGCGCGGCACTTCGGCGGCCTCGACATCGGAAAGCATCTGCACCTTGCCGCTCGCCGCCAGCGCACTGAAACGGTTCTTGCCTCCGGGTGTGGCTGCCTCGGCCACCGATTCGATCAGCGTGTTCCACTCCATGCAATGCGGGCATTGCCCCTGCCACTTCGGCGTCTGCCCGCCGCACTCGCTGCATACATAGATCGTTTTTGCTTTTGCCATGCCAGCCTTTTTCAGTCCGATTCAATTTCAAAATAACAAATATGCAGGGTGCGTTTCACGCACCAATGATGGATGATGGTGCGTAAACGCACCCTACGAACTGAGGGAAACTCAGAGGACAACAGGCTCTGCCCGCAGCGCCCGCGGATGACGGCTCACTTGCCCAGCAACCGGTGCTCGCCCATCGTTTTCACCATGACGCCGATGTAGGACTTGATCAGGCCCTGGCTCGATTCGATCATCACGGTTTCGGACGAAGCCGCCCAGACCAGTTTGTCATTCCCGGTTTCATACAGGTTGGATTCGATCACAGCGTATTCGTCCTCGGCGATATAGCCCGGCGAGTACAGGTAGCGGTAGCCATATCCATAATAGTCCGGCCAGGTGCCGTAATAAGGCGGGGGAAAATAGACCGTGCCCGGCACATAGGTTTTCACGGTCTTTTTGCTCACCAGCCGGGTGATGAGCACCGTATCTGCGCCCAGCTCTTTCACCTTGGCCGCGATCGCCTCCTGGTCGTCCTGCTTCTTGTCGGGAAGAACGGCATAGCTCGCAATCGCTTCAGTGCCATGCGCCTTGAGCTGCATGACGAACTCATCTTCGAACAGACGGCGCTTGAGCGGGTTTTTCGCTACCCCGATGACCATGATCCTGGCAGGACGCGCCTGGTACGACGGATCTTTCCAGACCGAATTGACCAGTGTCGTTGCGCATGCTGCGGCCAGCATCGCAACTGCCATCAGCATAACGGATCGGTTGTGCAGAGAACGTAACATTTCTTTCACTCCTTCGGTTCGCGCAGGCGGGTGAAGCATACGCCGTATGACCTTGCCTGCGTGTTGGTTCTGTATGCCAGAAAGAATTTTCAACTACTCAGCACCCAGGCTTGCAACCTTCTTGTACAGCCATCCTCCGAGGTACAAGCTCGCCCCGAGCACCAGCAAGCTCGATATGCGTATCAGCGGCGCTGCCAGCGCGATGTCATATAACAAGGCCTTGAAAACAGAAGCGGCAAAGATCAGCAGCGATGACTGCCCAAGTATCTTATCGCGGCGTTGCAGCGAAAGGAGCAGGCAACCCAGCGCTACCGACCCCCAGACCAGCGAAACGATAAAACGGCTGTCAAATATCTGCATCGCCCAGGCCATGATCGCGACATGTCCTGCAAACAGGGCAATCGCCCCGATATCTTTTATCCCTTCGATCTTCCGCGAAAAATAATAGGCCATGTAAAGCTCTGCGGCGTAGCAAAGCGCCAGCAGGTCATGCGCCGGAACATCATGGGTGGCCGATAACTTCGAATACCCCGGAATCAACCGGAAATAATTTGCGGCAAATATCAAAGCGACGGCGATCCACAAAGGAGTACCGGGTGCGTTCATGTCACGCCGCAGCGATGCATAAACCCCAACGATCGGGATGACCACAAGCCCCACCCAGGGTGCCCATTGCGCCGACACCGATTCGATATAGCCTGCATGCACCAGAACCAGCGCCACGTAGGAGCTGAGCAACATCCGCCCGCCTTCCAAATTCTCGCCGAGCACGCGATACACAACGAAATAACTCGCCAGCAGAACTGCCGCGCTGGCAATAGCAATCCAGGGAGCCAGACCCGGGATATGCTTATCAAGAATGTAGTATTGAACAAAATAAAACAACACCAGCGCAGGGGCATGCCATATGGCTGATTCTTTCGACATCGGCGCGATGCGAACGCTGAACACGGATGCGGCTACGACGAATATCAGGAAATGGACTGTCTGGAACACCAGTGCTTCGACCCATGCATCCGAGATGGAGCCCTTCCATTTCAAGTCGAATATCACCAGTGCCAGATACATCGCAAGAATATATACGCTGCGTTTGCCGGTCCAGATCGAGAAAATCGAGAACAATGCGCTCCAGCATGCAAAATAAACGATCAGATCCGCGATGGAATAACTGCTGCCCCCCAAAAAAACCGGCGCGGTGTAAGAGCCGACGACGGCGAACAACGCATACAGATCGCTCAGGAACAAGCGGTTCAGCCACAACGAGATCATGCAGATCACGATGATCCCGCTCGTCGCGAAGATCGTGCCGATGAGGTGGTAATAATTGTGCGCGCCATATATCGACAGGAACAGGGTCACGATGCCGCCGGCAGGCAGCAGGCTCGCGTAATGCATATCCTTGCCGCGCAGCAATAATCCGATACCGATACAGACGAAACCGCCCAGCATGGCCAACATCAGCTGGCGTACCGGTGTCAGCCAACCCGCATCAATGGCAAGAACCACCAGATATATCGACGCCATCACCAGTGCAGTTGCGCCCGCCCATCCAAGGATAGTGGTGACTGGAGAGCTGCCTTCATGTTGGCCTGCTGCCGGAGCAACGGTTGCCCATTTAGCTGGAATCAGATGGGCTTTTGGGCTTACAGCGGCTGATGAAGGGGTCGCTTGCACGCTGGCCGGCGCAACCGGCTGAGGAGCAGTTGACCTGATAAAGCGTTCAAGGCTCGACAAACGAGCCTCGATTTCAGTTATCCGTTTTTCAAAATCCATATTAAAACCTTCCAGAAATTGATCTTGCCAACATAGTGCTTCGAACGTAGCTGGCAAAATCGCCCGATGAAAAAGACCTCATCTGCCCAGCAACCCCTGTCTGGCCATGGCTTTCATTACGGATTCTATGTAGGCCTTGATGTGCTGCTGATACGAGCCGCCAATCTCGGTCTCGGACGATGCTGACCAGACCATTTTGACCTCTTCGGCTTCATACATTCTGGTTTCCATGTCAACCACCCCTTCCCCGGCAATGATGCCCGGCGGATAGACAGACTGGTTGTCATGTCCGTAATAGTCCTGCCATTTGGGGGAATAAGGCACAGGATTATAAAGGGTCTTGGGCGCCTTACCCCGCGCCATGTTTTTGTTCATCAGCCGGGTAATGAGCACCGCATCTGCGCCCAGCGCCGCCACCTGTTCCGCAATGGCCGCGGGGTCTTCCTGATGATCTTCGGCAAGAACGGTATAACTGGCGACAGCCTCCGCCCCGCGCACCCTGATCTGCCCGGCGAATTCATCCTCGAAGAATCTTCTGGTGACCGGATTATTGTCCACGCTGATAATCATGAACCTGACAGGGCGCTTCTGATAATTCGGGTCTTTCCAGACCGAGGTGAGTTGCGTTGTGGCGCATGCAGTGACCAGCATCAGGACGAGCATCAATAAACCGAACGTGATTTTCAAAGAGCGCAGCATTTACATTTTTCCCTGATCACTTCATCCGGGAAGGCAGCTTGATCGTTTTGCCCGCCACCATGAACACGCCATTTCCCTGATGATGCAGCGTGCGCGGATTTTTTATTGATGTATCGATCCACGCCTTGATTACTTCCAGCACGAAGAGATTGTACTTGTTCACCATCCGGGTATCGGTCACCCTGCATTCGAGATTGGCATAGCACTCAGCGATCAGCGGCGGTGCCACCAGCGAGGCGGGCAGCGGCGTCAGCTTGAACTTCCTGAACTTGTCCACTTTTTTCCCCGAGCAGTTGCCGATGCCCGCCACCTGCTTCGCCAGCTCCGCCGCCGGAATATTGATCACGCACTCCTTCGTCGCCACCAAAGCGTCGAAACTGTGATTCCGCCCGCTGATCACGCAGCCCACCAGCGGCGGCTCGAACTCCATCATCGTGTGCCAAGACTGGGTCATGATGTTCGCCTTGCCCTTGTGCGCAGTTGTCACCAGCACCACCGGCCCCGGCTCCAGCAGGCGGTAAACTTTGGATAATGGGAAGGTTCTTTTTGCCATCGCAGCTCATCCTTTCGCCGAGAGAATTCGAAGCTGACTCTTATAACTGCTTTATGCAGGTTGGGTGGAGCATAGCGATACCTAACGGGCGCCTCTATTTATTCAAAATCCTGATATGTATTGACCTGTCAAATCTTACCAGCATAAACATTTCAAATCACTGTGCAGTGTGTCGGTAGCAGAAC
>JANLIB010000181.1 GCA_024653675.1 Gallionella sp.
GGGGCGTGATTTATCGCGCCCTGATATTTTCGTCTATCAGAAAAAGGGCGCGATAAATCACGCCCCTACAATGTTTTACCATGATTTAGAAATGGAATTACTCCCGCACAGCCATGCCCTCAGCGGCTGACTGCGGCATGCCGGCGGCGTGCCTTTCGATCACACCATCGATGAAGCGGCGCAAAAATCCCTCGGTCTGCGCGCTGTGGAAACGGTCGATCTCCACACCGTGGCTGTAGGCGACCACGGTGGGAAATCCGCGCACCTTGTGCCGCCCGGCGATCTTCATGTTCTCGTCGGCATCGACGATCCCCAGCAGGAACCGCCCGTCATATGCGACAACCAGCTTGTGCAACAGCGGCGCCAGCACCCGGCACGGCGCGCACCAGTCCGCGCTGATATCCACCAGCACCGGTTTTTCATGTGAGCGCAACACGACGAGTTGGTCAAAGTCGGATTCTTCGACATTGTAAGAAAAGTCACTCAAGGAAATCACTCCAATCATTCAACAGAAAACCCTGACTTATTGCGGGACCTTAAGTAATGCGAAGCTGTCTTCACCGAGCAGGACGCCAAAGCGGTCACGCAAATTTTTGCCAGGTTCGTTGGTGATGAATGTCAGGTCAGAGGACATGAGAAAAAGGTTATTCCTTTCGTTCGCTATGCGGCTTTGGAGAGCATGGACACACCCTAGCGTAAGACATGGATGGCGAAAGCCTGAGTTGCGCGAGGTGGTTACAATTTGTGGCCACCTCGGTCTTTTCGTCGTTGGCTGGGTATAACACCGGCAAACGCTTAAATAAGAATCCCCTTTGTTTTCTGTAGGTTAGCATAACTTCACGTTTATTTTCCGGTACTTGTTTAAATAAGAATTACGCCCAGATGCCCAAGGGGGTTCTAAAAATTGAAACTATAAGGGTTTATAAAGGATCAGCATGATTATCCCTTTACGATTAATCAATGTGCTGCATAGCGAAGAATCCTAACAGATTTCACCTTGGCAAATTGCCCCGGCCTGCTTGGTTGTTTTAAGCCCTTCTTAGCTAACCGCCCGCCTAGAAAAATCCTTCGGCCTGAAACCCAGCATGGCAAGCACGGCAAAATACACGACGACACCCCCCGCAACCAGTGCGGACAGGCGCAGGATGCGCGACCAGCCTGAGCTGGCCAGCCAGCTTTGCTCGCTGCCCATGCCGAACCACAGCGTGAGCCCCAATGCCAGCATAGCGACGCACACCTTGAAGAAGAACTTCGTCCAGCCAGGTTCGGGCTGGTAGATGCCGTGTTTGCGCAAATAGTGGAACAGGATCGCGGAGTTCAGGCACGCGCCCAGGCCGATGGACAAGGCCAATCCGGCATGTTGTATCCAGCCGATGAACAGCGCATTCATCGCTTGGGTCGCCAGCAACGTGACGATGCCGATCTTGACCGGGGTCTTGATGTCCTGTCGCGCGTAGAAACCGGGCGCCAATATCTTCACCAGTATCAGCCCGACCAGCCCGACGCTGTAGCCGACCAACGCCCGGCTCGTCATCAGCACGTCGTGCGCGGCGAACGCGCCGTGCTGAAAGAAGGTCGCCAGTAGCGGCACGGCGATCATCCCCAGCGCCAGCGCGGCAGGCAGTGTCAATATGACCGTCAGGCGCAAGCCCCAATCCAGCAGCCGGGAATATTCCGCCGTGTTGTTGTCGGCATGGCACTTGGAAAGAGACGGCAACAAGATCGTGCCGATGGCCACACCTAGAATGCCGGTGGGGAATTCCATCAACCGGTCCGCGTAATACAGCCAGGACACGCTGCCCGCCACCAGGAACGACGCGAAGATGGTGTTGATGATCAGGCTGATCTGGGCTATGGACACGCCGAACACCGCCGGACCCATCTGTTTGATGACGCGCCGCATGCCCTCGTCTTTCAGGCTGAAGCGTATGCTCGGCAACATGCCGATCTTCTTCAGGAATGGTATCTGGAACAACAGTTGCACGATGCCTGCGGCGAACACCGCCCAAGCCAGCGCCAGAATCGGCGGGTCGAAGTAAGGCGCCAGCCACAGCGCGCCGACTATGAAGCAGATGTTGAGCAGGATGGGCGCGAACGCCGGCACCCAGAATTTGTTGTAGGTGTTCAGGATGCCCGCCGCGACCGATACCAGCGAGATGAAGAAGATGTACGGCGAAGTGATGCGCAGCAGTTGCACGGTGAGTTCGAACTTCTCCGCATCCTTGACGAAGCCCGGCGCGCTGATGTACACCAGTATCGGCGCGGCGATGATGCCGATCAGTGTCACGACGAACAGGATGATCGCGAGCATCGTCGTGACGTGATCGACCAGCAATTTGGTCTCGTCGTGCCCGCGGCGGTTCCTGTATTCGCCGAAGATCGGCACGAACGCCTGCGAGAACGCCCCTTCGGCGAACAGGCGGCGCAACAAATTGGGCAGCTTGAATGCGACGAAGAAAGCATCCGTCGCCGCCCCAGCACCGAAGATCCGCGCGATCAGCACATCGCGCACAAAGGCGAGGATGCGCGAAACCAGCGTCAGACCGCTGATCGTGGCGAGGGATTTGAGTAGATTCATGCTGGGTCGTGGGCGGTTCGCTGTGAGCGCCGCGCATCATACCATCGCACCCAAGCAGGTCGCTTGCCGCTGCGCATCCAGTAATACAGAAACCCACCCCCCGATTGACATATAACGCGCAACGTAATACTGTGCGCGGCATGATCAGGTCGTTTTGCTGCAAAGACACCCAGGCGTTGTTCGAAGGCATGAATCCGCGCCGCTTCCGTGCCATACATGCCGTTGCCGAGCGCAAGCTGACGCAACTGCACGCCGCTGCCACGCTGGACTTTTTGCGCGCACCGCCGGGCAACCGGCTGGAAGCTTTGCACGGAGATCGCAAAGGGCAACATAGCATCCGCGTGAACGACCAATGGCGTATCTGTTTCAGATTCAAGAATGGCGATGTGTACGACGTCGAGATCGTCGATTACCACTAAGGAGTAGCACATGGTAAAGAATGGCATGCGCCCGGTACATCCGGGAGAAATTTTGCGCGAGGAATATCTCGCACCGATGGGCATGAGCGTCCACGCGCTATCGCTGGCGCTGCGCGTGCCCGCCACGCGGCTGCACGAGATCGTCAAGGAACGCCGCTCGATCACGCCGGATACGGCATTGCGGCTGGCACGCTACTTTGGTACGGACGCGCAATCGTGGCTGAACCTGCAACTCAGTTATGACTTGAAGATTGCCGAAGCTGAATTGAAAGATCGCATCGAGCGCGAAGTTGAAACGATGGCGGCGTAATTGAATTGTCACGAATCCAAAGCATGCGAATTTAATCTGAACGCGACCCCTTTAATCCCAATCTAGCGCCCGGCACTTTGAACAGCATACTCAAACAAGCAGGGCTAAAGGAGTAACTCCATGCGTTACGCAATTGTTGTCGAAAAAACCGCAAACAACTATTCAGCTTATGCGCCCGATCTTCCGGGCTGTGTTGCTACTGGCCGCACCGTTGAAGAAGCCGAGAATGAAATTCGTGGAGCTATCGAGTTTCATATCCAAGGCCTTCGTGAAGACGGATTGCTCATACCGCCACCCGCAAGCGTCGTCGAATATCTTGAAATTGTCGCATAACAAAGCGGCCAAGCGCGCAGTATTGGGGGAATAAACCGTGGTCTGTCCCCTGTTGTTGCCTGTTGTTGATCCGAACCCGACCCCTTTAGTCCCGGATTTTCTATTCCCAGACTTTAAAATCACAAAGGATTTCATTGCGCAACCGCTCCGATATTGGATTTACCTTTTCGGTAATTAAATCTGAGTTGGCATCTTTATCTAGGATATTGTTCATTACCTGCTCCATAACGCCTTCAAGCTCAATAAGGCTAGACCTCACGCTTTTCGAGTAATAAGGTAGGTTTTCGATGACCGAATATAGTTCAGCAGCACTGCCATTTAGAAACGCTAAATCTTTTGCTTGCGTCTTATCCCTTAATGACATTCTAAGGGTAGATGAAAACTTGTAGGCTGTTTGATAAGCCTTGATTCTTTGTGTGTCATGCAACTTAATTCTTTCGAGCTTTTCAGTCCTACGAGAAGAAAGCCAATCCTTTAATAGAGGGATTGCTGCGCCTACCAAGACACCAATAATGCTATCCATAATTCCGGCTTCTCCCCTTTGCGATTTGATCTGCTAACGTAGAAGTCACCGGTGCTGCGCGGCTTTATCGCGCAGCGTCCGTGTGGACTGCCGGGTTGGCCGCCAGCCCGCACATGCCGATGTCAGCGATTATCATAGTGCCTCAAACCAAGACTTGATCTTCTGTGCCATCAGCTTGCGACGCTCTTCCAGGAATTCGTCGTAAGCCGGAATCCTGCCGTCGAGCATCGAGTCGGGCAGGCAACTCATGCGCAGGCTGGCGCGAAGCTCATCAAGCTCAGTGATGCCGCCGTACTTCTTCTTGCCGCCCGCGCACTGTTCGGCCAGCTCCTTGAAGTACTGCTCGGGTGCCTTGTCGCCGATGGCGATGTTGATCTCGCTCTGGGCCAGCACGAAGTTGGCGATCTGGTTGTAGCGTCCGCGCGCGAGGCCCTGCTTCTTGAGGTGGTTGCGGGGGTAGACGTGGTGCACGTCGCTGCGGTTCATCAGCAGGTCGAGAACCGTGATGTCCCGCGAGAGAAAGCCCTTGTCGCCGAGCTTCACCTGCGCTGCCTTGTAGGCAAGAAAGTAAGGGCTCTGCCCGGAGGATGTGTCCATGAGCTGCGGGAGCATGCCGGTCCAGAAGCTCTCGGGCAGCTCGGCCTCGATCACCGACTCGGCGTAGGCCACCAGCCCGCGCGCCTCGACCTGGCGGATGTCGAAGTCGAAGGCGGTCTCAGGGCTGCCGGTGTAGCGCCCGCGCAGGATCGACATGGCGTACCAGCGCCGCACCAGCCGTTCGAGGTCAGCGGCGGGCACATTCTCAGAACGGCCGCGCAGGTACAGGATGTAGGCGAAGTTGACGGCGTTCTGACCGCCGATCAGGTCGCTCGTGACGAAGCCCGCCGAACGCAGGATCATCGTGATGCGGTCGAAGTGCGTCTTATTGATGAAGCGCATGATGCCCTGCTTGAGCTGCCCGAACGACGCTTCGGCGATGGCATCTTCGTACTGCTTGGTCTCGAAGTTACGACCCGAGAGCAACGCGACGAGGTCCGCCAGCTTGCCGCGTCCGAACTCCGAGGTAAACGCCACGCGCAGCATGTCGGTGTAGGTCGGGTCGTAGATGTCGTCGTTGACATCCTTCAGCCAGCGCATTTGCGGCAGGAACTCGGAAGCGGCGAAGGCTTTGTCGCCCTTCTCGATGCGCCCCAGGAAGTCGGGTGCCACGGCGAGGTGGCAGAAGTAGTCGATCGCCTTGCGCAGCATGTTGCCACCGTAGGTCTCGTTAGCGGCGATCTTCGACATGGCGAAGTCGGCCTGGGAGAGCTCGGCCCCGGCGGAGTTCACGCGGATAAATATCTCGGTTACTGTCTCGATGTCGAGGTCCTCGGCCAGTTCGATCAGTCCGACGTGGTTGTTGATGATCTTCCCCAGCTTTTGCAAAACCTTCCCGACCAGCCGGCGATCCGCAGCGGGGTTCTTTGCGGCATAACCCTCTGTCAACTCGATCATGTCCGCATCGGGAGCGAAGACGGCGGCCACGTCCTCGATCCACGCCACGTCTTTGCGGATGGCTGGGTTGGCAACCTCGAACTTCTCCGTCTGCGGGTGAAAGGCGATGCGGATGCGGACGGTCTCGTAGTCTTTGGTCAGGACTTCACGCCCGAGCAACCCGGCCATCAGCGCAGTGACTCGTTGCTGGCCGTCGATCAGAATGCGCTTACCCGCCGAAGGCGTGCCGTCCTTGAGCTTCACCGTCGGGTTGCGCCAGGCGATAAGGTAGCCGATCGGATAGCCCTGATAGAGCGAGTCGAGCAGGTTTCGAACCTTGGTCGGCTCCCACACGAATGGCCGCTGGATCTCGGGGATGGCGATCTCGCCCGACTTGACCCAAGTCAGGAGCGTTTCGATCGGGTGCGGCGTGACAGAATATCTTTGTGTGGACATGCTCAGTGCCTCGTTTACCGGAAATCGTCCGTCTTACTCACAGTGTTCCACTGGAGGCCAACGTAAAAGTAAGGGGCTGCGCGCTTTTGCGCAGTCCCGCTTGACTGCCGGGTTGGACGAAGCCGCTATCGCGGAGAAGTGCTCCCCACCAATTTGAT